>JAVEYW010000015.1 GCA_034003325.1 Desulfobacterales bacterium | reverse complement strand
TTGAGCATTGTTCTCTCCTTTTTTTGAATTTTTTACTGATACAAAAGAACAATGTATTTATAGCATAACAGATTGTATTTTTAAAGTATTAACGCATTTAAGTTCCTTAAGGAAACGGCATTGACCTTAATACCGGTTGGGTCGGCCAATTGCATCTAAGATATGTGAACTTCGATAAGGTATTTAATGATAAGGGCGATTCCGAGGATGCAGGTCTTGAAATGGATGCATTTCAGACATTTGGAAAGCTTGTGCATGTACAACGGTTAAGCGATAAATGGCAGTTAACCAATGTCTTGATCGCGGTTTTAGGCGCGAATCTGGACGCTGAATTAAATAATGGTGCCCATATGAGCAATTCCGGCATTGGGGATGTGATGTTTTCAAACTTTATCGGACGATGGTGGAAAAATCGGCTGATACATACTTGCTTTGGTGTCGCGGTCAAATTTCCTGTGGGGGAGTATGACAAGAATGAGCCCTTGAATATCGGGGAAAATCGCTATGTGTTATATTTACCGGGGTTTTTTTTCGAGTTCAGATATCCACTGGAAAAAGGAATGATTTTCATCGATAATGCCATCGGTCTTAATTGGCGGCTGGAAAATCCGGATACGGATTACGATGACCATGATGTATTTGTCTTTAATCTGATTCTGACCTATTTTACATCAAAAGACTGCAAGTTGGGATTTTTTGTCCAGCCGGATTGCGAGGTCGCCCTTAACAAATCAGAATGGAAGGGTGCCAATCAGCACGATGGCGATTTTTATACCTTCGGGACAGGCTTGGGCGTGGTTTGGAATATAAAACCCGGAACCAATGTCAATTTGAAATGGACCCGGGAATGGTACGGCAGGGACCTCAACAACGGCGCCTTTGCGCCGGAAATCAACGCCGTTCATTTTATGTGGACGTACACGTTTTGATGGGGTTGCGATAGGCCCTTTTTCAGAAATATTCATGCAAAAAAGTGCATCTTGTTTGAAGGTCAAATCAACCAGTGACCAATCAAACAAGTTCCGGCAACGCCGGCTGAGGCTGAATCCTTCGCCTTCGCCGGAAGTTTGTAGCCGATGCATGCGAATCGGAATCGATCATGAATGTTTGCTCCCGTCCTTTTTTGATGATACACCGTTGCAGAACTGTATTTATCAAAAGGTCTTAAGCGGTAACGGTTGAGTACCGAAAAAAGGGTCTTTGCAGCGGCGTTTTTTCAAGCGTAAGTATATAAAATAGATTGTAAATATAATGAAACCGATTGTTGCCATTGTCGGTCGGCCCAATGTGGGTAAATCGACTTTATTTAATCGCATCACCCGATCCAAGGATGCCCTGGTGGATGACATGCCGGGGGTGACCCGGGATCGGCATTACGCGGATGCCAGATGGGATGAGACGGCCTTTACCGTTGTGGACACGGGCGGATTTTCGGATGCGGATGCGGCCGGGTTCTCCGAGCAGATTCGATTCCAGGTAAGCCTCGCGGTTGAAGATGCCGACGCGATTATTATGGTACTCGACGGCAAAGGCGGCATCTCTCCGTTTGATGCGGATCTGATTCAAATGCTTCGAAACGCGGATCGACCGGTTTTTTACGCAGTGAACAAAATTGACGGGGAAGAGCGCGAAGTGGCGCTCAGCGATTTTTTCAGTCTCGGTCTGGATAAGATCTATCCGGTCTCCGCTGAGCACGGGTACGGGTTTATGGATTTAATGGATGCCCTGGTGCCGGCCCTTCCCAAGGCGGACATAGAAGCGCAGACCGATGAGATTCGGGTTGCGGTGGTGGGGCGGCCGAATGTGGGCAAATCTTCCCTGATCAACCGTATTCTCGGGGAAGATCGCTTGCTGGTCAGTGAGGTCGCCGGAACGACGCGGGACGCGATCGACACCCGGTGCACGGTGGGGGGCAAGTCTTACGTGCTGGTGGATACGGCCGGTATTCGGCGAAAAAGCAAGGTGTCGGATAAGATCGAAAAGTTTTCCGTGATAAAGGCGCTAAAAAGCATGGATCGCTGTGATGTGGCCCTGATATTGCTGGATGCCGGCGAAGGGGTGACGGAGCAGGATATCAGTATCGCCGGATATGCCTATGATCGGGGCTGCGGCTGCATTTTTTTGCTCAACAAGTGGGATTTGGTGGAAAAGGACAACCGGACCTTAAAGACCTATCAAGAAGAAGTGCGAATGGCGGCGAAATTTCTGAGTTTTGCGCCCATATTAAGTATTTCGGCCTTGTCGGGCCAGCGGGTAAACAAAATCTTTCATAACGTCAAGGCCGTATATGCGCAATACAGCATGCGCATCGGCACGGGCCAGCTCAATAAAATTATGGAGGGGGCGCTTGCTCACAACGAGCCGCCGCTGCACCAGGGCAAGCGGCTGAAATTCTATTATGCCACCCAGGTGACCACAAAGCCGCCGACATTCGTGCTGTTCGTGAACTTTCCGGGAGCGGTCCATTTTTCCTACCACCGGTATCTGACCAACCAGATTCGGGAAGGGGCCGGCCTGGATCAAACGCCCATTCGGGTGCTGTTGCGCCAGCGCACCGGCCGCATCGAGTTCGGGGAGAAAAAGAGCCCGTTGAATAAAAAGAATAGAAGACCGCCGGATAAGAAGAAAAATAAACCCATGGAAAAGAGGAAAAAGAGGTAGCGGTTGGATCTCTTCGACTATCAGGCGCAAAGGAGCACGGCAGAATCCCGCCCACTGGCCGAGCGAATGCGGCCCGGGACGTTGCGGGAATTTATCGGGCAGGGGCATCTGATGGGGCCTTCCTCGCTGCTGCGAAGTGCCATTGAAAACGACCGGTTGTTTTCCATGATTCTCTGGGGGCCGCCCGGTTGCGGCAAGACCACGCTGGCGCGCATTGTTTCCAAGGAGACCCAATCCCATTTCGTCCATTTTTCGGCAGTACTTGCCGGCGTCAAGCAGATTCGCGAGGTCATCGAGGAGGCCAGAGAGCAACTTCGGCTGCACCGAAAGCGGACAGTTCTTTTTGTGGATGAAATTCACAGGTTTAACAAAGCCCAGCAGGATGCGTTTTTGCACCAGGTGGAAAGCGGTTTAATTACGCTGATCGGTGCGACCACGGAAAATCCATCCTTTGAAGTCAACGCCGCGCTCATGTCCCGCTGCCGGGTATTTACGCTTAACCGCTTGACCGATAAAGAGCTTGAAGCGATCATTCAGCAAGCCCTCACCGACAAGGAGCGGGGGCTGGGCCGCTTGCAGCTTGAATTTGAGCCGGCTGCCCTTTCTCATATCGTGCGTGCGGCGGACGGCGACGGGCGCGCCGCATTGAACAACCTGGAAGGGGTGGTGTCATTTCTGCCCGCGAAACAGGCGGGAGAGGCGGCTTCGGGGCGTTTGATCCCCTTATCGGAAGTGGAGACGGCGTTACAGAAAAAGGCGCTCATGTACGACAAGAGCGGCGAGGAGCATTACAACCTGATCTCCGCGCTTCACAAGAGCCTTCGGGGTAGTGATCCGGACGGAGCCGTTTATTGGCTCGCCCGCATGCTGATGGCCGGAGAAGACCCGCTCTATATCGCCCGCCGCATGGTTCGCTTTGCATCCGAAGATGTGGGAAACGCCGATCCGAGAGCGCTCACCGTCTGCATGGATGCCATGGAAGCCTTCCGGTTTCTCGGGCCTCCGGAAGGCGAGCTGGCCTTGGTGCAGGCGGCCGTGTATCTGGCCACGGCCCCCAAAAGCAACAGCCTTTACAAGGCCTATGGAAACGTGCGGGCCGTCATTGAAAAAACTGGCGCACTGCCCGTACCGCTGCACATTCGAAATGCGCCCACCGGGCTGATGAAATCCCTGGGATATGGAAAAGATTATAAATATGCCCATGACTTTGAGGCGGGGATCGCGGCGCAGACCTATCTTCCCGGGGAAATCGCGGGAACGACCTTTTACGAGCCGGTGGATCGGGGTTATGAAAAGACCATTAAAGAGCGGCTCGCCTGGTGGGAGAAGATGAAATCCACAGAGAAATGAAACTGACGGGTGTAGGATTTCGGCGGAAGATACGTTGAAGGAGTATAAGACCGCTCCGCAAAGGATATTTGCCCTGAATGGGACATCAGGAGCACGGAAGAAGACCGGGTGCCGTACCCCTTGCTGGAAATGAACATGGGGCTCAGCATTTTTTCCTTGCGCAGCCCGACGCCGGTATCGGGCAACTGCTCTGCGGGTGGGGTTGACTTATCGAACAAGAGTTGAAACACCTGCTCCGGTCCGACCCCGTTTTTGTTTTGAAGCAATTTTTTTAGGCTGTTTTTCCCTCGCGCCACCTTCGGCCAGGCGGTATTCAGCAGATGATTGCTGAGGCCGTACAGCCCCGGTTCAAGGCATTTCACGGCGCCTTCCCGGTTGGAATAATAATACAGTTCGGTTGCATTGCCTATCAACAGATTAAAGCCATTGTATTGCTGAGCGTTTTGGCTGATATTGTTCAGATAGGTTTCCGGCGGAGAATCGGAGATGAGATAATCGGTTAAGAGCAGTCCCCGGGAAGGGGCATTCGGTTTGACAGACGCTGGGTCCCTGTAATTGGTGATGGCGGCGAAACGGCCGGTTCGCGTCACACCCAACCACGTACCGCCGCCTCTTAAATCCCGACCTGCCAGAATGTGCGGCCGGTCTTGCCAGACCCCCAGGGGAAGGGCGGGGCGATCGTAGAATTCATCCCGGTTGGCAGCGAGAATTAGCTTGAATTCCGGATGAATGCGGTATGCAAAAAGTATCAGACACATGGTGGGTTAACCCGGCATAGTTTCGTTGACCTTAAAAACGGATTAGGCTATAGTTGCCACTTGCATTTATTAAGACCTAACGCGTTTTATGTCAAATAAACCTTACTAAAGGAATGAAACGGAGGACATAGTGATGAAAGAAGTGGTGATCGTCAGTGGGGCCAGAACGGCCGTCGGTAGTTTCGGGGGTGGACTTAAAGATGTGCCGGTGGTGGATTTGGGCACGCTGGTGATGAAAGAAACAATTAAACGCGCCGGTCTCAAACCGGTGTGCAGTGATGAGATGCTGTCCTTTGCCGCAGATACGCTAAAAGCGCAAGGGCAAATCGACCTTGAAAAAAAAGGTTATGATTATGATGCGGGCGCAGCTCCCGTTACCATCGATGAAGTGATTATGGGAAACGTCCTTCAGGCAGGCCAGGGGCAAAACCCGGGCCGGCAGGCCATGGTTCGCGCCGGCATACCCAAGGAGACGCCCGCCTTTACCATGAACAAGGTATGCGGTTCGGGACTTAAAGCGATCGCGCTGGGTGCTCAGGCCATCATGTGCGGCTCCGCCGAGGTGGTGCTGGCCGGCGGCATGGAAAGCATGAGCCAGGCGCCTATGGCGCTTCCCAAAGCCCGATGGGGTTACCGCATGGAGATCAGCGGCATGGGCAATGTGGCGGATCTGGTGGTCTTTGATGGGTTGTATGAGATTTTTTACGGCTATCATATGGGCATGACGGCGGAAAACATTGCCGCCATGTACGATATTTCCCGGCAGGAGCAGGATGAGCTGGGCGTGATGAGTCATCAGCGGGCCAGAGCCGCGATTGCCAACGGCCTTTTTGCTGAAGAGATAGTGCCGGTTGTTCAGAAGGGCAAAAAAGGGGATGTGGTGTTTGACACGGACGAGCGGCCCATGGACACCAATATGGAAAAAATGGCCAAACTGAGTCCCGCGTTCAAAAAGGGTGGTACCGTGACCGCTGGAAATGCATCCGGAATCAACGACGGGGCTGCCGCGGTGCTGCTCATGAGCGTGGAAAAAGCCAAGGCAATGGGGTTGACACCGATTCTTAAAATCAAGGCCTTTGCCTCCGGAGGCCTGGATCCGGCCTATATGGGACTCGGCCCGGTGCCGGCCATTCGTAAAGTTCTAAAATCCACGGGCATGAGCCTGAAGGATATCGATACGATCGAACTCAACGAAGCCTTCGCCTCGCAGGCCATAGGTTGTATGCGCGAGCTTGGCATTGCGACGGATCGGCCCAATCAATTGGGCAGCGGCATTTCCCTAGGGCACCCCATCGGCTGCACCGGCGCTCGCCAGATGGTGACCTGCATGCATGAGATGAAGCGAAAAGATTATCATACCGGCCTGATTTCCATGTGCATCGGCGGTGGCATGGGCATGGCCATGATCGTGGAACGCTAACCCGGAAAACCTGTCCGCTAAACGATAATTTTTTTCTTTACATGACGGATGGTTATTGTTAAATAGAAGCGTCGTCGGGCCTATGTCGAAACAGGACCTTTGCAAAGAAAAAATTGGAGACCCATTTCAATGGATATCAGTCGCAGAATCGGTATTTTGATTTTTACCGCCGTTCCCGCCATTGTCGGCGGCGGCATTGTTTACGGTATTTTTCATGATTTTATTCCGGTGGTTGTTTATGAAGCGATGCTTTATGCGTTGGCCGGTGGAATTGTCAGCAAATAACCCATTCGCCCGCTTCCTGTAGGCTCATTCGGAACCGGCGGCATCGGGACGTTCTTTCGTCTCGATGCTCCGGTTTTCCCGTTTTTACGGGAAGGTGAATTTTGAAACGCGATGTGAATCTGTCGCCATCGAAGACCGTAACCGCATATGGGGTTTCTAAGGAGATCAATGTGGCTGAGGGAACACAACGGGATCTGATATTGTGGTTCTTTTTGGCGCTGTTTATCGTTTCCATTATCCTGCTCGGCTGGTTGCTCTGGCCGTTTCTATCGATCATCGTGCTGGGGGCGGTGGTTAGCGGAATTTTCTCGCCGGTATACCAGTGGTTGAACCGAAAACTGAAGCCATCACCGGCGTCCTTGCTGACATGCATATTGATATTTCTGTTTTTGTTCATTCCCATCGTATTTTTTGTCAGCGTGTTGTCCAACGAGGCCTACGATCTCTACCAGGCGGCCAAAGGGGCTGTATTAAGCGATAACATTCATGAGCTGTTCAAGGAAAGCCGCATTCATGCGTTTATTATCAAACATGAGATCCTTGGACGGATAACCCCCCTGATGACCAGTCTGGGGTTCGATCCGGCCGGCGAGGAGATTCAACGCTCCCTTTCCGAGATTGCGAAAAATATCGGTTTGGTATTATATGAGCAGGCCAGTGCGATCGCATCCAATATTTTGAGCTTTCTGGTTAATTTTTTTTTGATGCTGCTGGTGATATACTACCTGCTCATCGACGGCGGGCGCTTGGTGGCTTTTATCGTGGATCTCTCGCCATTGCCGCGGGAACAGGACGAGAAGCTGATTTGCAAATTCAAGGACATGGCCGGTGCAATTCTCGTGGGTAACGGCCTGGGCGGTTTGATTCAGGGGGTATTGGGGGGCGTGGTTTTTGCCTTATTTGGACTCAAATCCCCCTTTCTTTGGGGGGGGATTATGGCTCTGCTGGCCTTTTTGCCCATCGTCGGCATTGGCGCTGTTTTCATTCCGGCAGCTTTGATTTTATTTTTAAAAGGTCGATTCGGCGCCGGTATCTTCTTTGTCCTTTTTTACTTCGTTCTTTCCGGCGGCATCGAGTATGGGTTCAAACCCAAGCTGGTGGGCAATCGGGTTCAGATGCATACGCTGCTGGTGTTTTTGGCCATTATCGGCGGGCTCAAGCTTTTCGGCATATTGGGTATTATCTACGGCCCCCTTGTGGTTACCGCTTTTTTAACATTAACGGATATTTACTATTCGAACTATCAGCGGCTCGTTGAGCCTGCGGACAAGCTGGAAACCTAAAAAACAATGACGGATGACAATGTAATTCAGACAGATAGCAAACCGTTCCCGGAAGTCAGTATCGAGAGCGAAATGAAAAAATCGTATCTTGATTACGCCATGAGCGTTATCATCGGCCGGGCGCTTCCCGATGTGCGCGATGGGTTGAAACCGGTGCATCGCCGGGTTCTTTTCGCCATGCACGAATTGAAAAACGACTTTAACAAGCCGTATAAAAAATCCGCGCGTGTGGTCGGTGATGTTATCGGTAAGTACCATCCTCACGGCGATACGGCTGTGTATGACACCATCGTTCGCATGGCCCAGGATTTTTCGCTCCGGTATACCATGGTCGACGGCCAGGGCAATTTCGGCTCCGTGGACGGCGATTCCCCGGCTGCCATGCGATACACCGAGGTGCGCATGCAAAAGCTGGCGCACGAGCTTTTGGCGGATCTGGAAAAGGAAACGGTCGAGTTCGTTCCCAACTATGACGAGTCCATGACGGAACCGGCCGTGTTACCGGCAAAATTCCCCTCCTTGCTTATCAACGGGTCGGCGGGCATCGCCGTGGGCATGGCCACCAATATTCCGCCCCATAACCTTTCCGAAGTGGTGGATGCCATCACGGCGCTGATTGATAACCCGGAAATGACTTGGGCCGATTTAGCGCGCATCATTCCCGGACCCGATTTCCCGACAGGGGGTATCATCTATGGCACCAGGGGTATTTATGACGCGTACCAGACCGGAAGAGGGGTGATTCGCATCCGGGCGAAGATTGAAATTGAGGAAGACAAGCAGGCCCAGGCCGAGACCATCGTTGTCACCGAGCTTCCCTACCAGGTCAACAAGGCCAAGCTGATCGAATCGATCGCGGAGTTGATCAAGCACAAGCAGATCGAGGGCATTCGCTATGTTCGGGACGAGTCGGATCGCAGCGGCATGCGCATGGTCGTCGCCCTGAAAAAGGATGTTCCCGGTCTGGTGGTGGCCAATCAGCTCTATAAGCATACCCGTCTGGCCGTCAGCTTCGGCATCATTTTGCTGGCGGTCGTCAACCAGCGTCCCGAGATGTTGAGTTTAAAAGAGCTGCTGGAACACTTCATCGCGCACCGCAAAGACATCATTGTCCGGCGTACCCGGTTTGACCTGAAAAAAGCCAGGGCCAGGGCCCATGTGTTGGAAGGGCTTAAAATCGCACTGGATAATCTGGATGAAGTCGTGAACATGATTCGAAAGTCCGCTTCTCCGGCGGAAGCCAAGGCCCGACTTTGCGAGCGGTTCGAGCTGACGGACATTCAAGCCCAGGCCATTTTGGATATGCGGTTGCAGCGGCTTACCGGTTTGGAACGAAATAAGATTATCGAAGAGTACGAGGCGCTTCTCAAAGACATCGCCCGGTTCATTGAAATTCTTGGGAACGAACGGTTGGTGCTTGAGATTATCAAGACGGAGTTGACCGAAATCAAGGCGAATTTCGGTGATGCGCGGCGCACGCTCATCGTGGAGGAGACTCGGGAGATCACCATGGCGGATATGATCGTCGAGGAGGACATGGTGGTTACCATTTCCGAGAGCGGTTATATCAAACGCGGCCCGGTCACGCTCTATCAGAGCCAGCGCCGGGGCGGGAAGGGTAAAACCGCCATGGGCACCAAGGAAGAGGATTTTGTCAAGCATCTCTTTGTGGCCTCGACGCACCACACCTTTTTGTTTTTTACGAACAGGGGAAAGGTGTACTGGTGCAAGGTATACGACATTCCCCAGTCCGGTCGCGCCAGCCGCGGAAAAGCGGTAGTGAACCTGCTGGATTTGACAGAAGGCGAACAACTGACCACGGTGCTGGCGGTGCCGGAGTTTGAAGCCGGCTACCATGTCATGATGGCGACCCGCCTGGGCATCGTCAAAAAGACGGATCTCATGGCCTTTAGCCGGCCCCGCACGGGCGGCATTATTGCGCTGGATCTGTTGCCGGAAGATGAGCTGATTTCCGCTCGCATTACCAATGGTCTCATGAATGTCTTTCTCAGCGGTGCGCAGGGAAAATCGATCCGTTTTCATGAAACGGACATTCGCCCCTCGGGCCGGACCGCGCGCGGCGTGCGCGGTATGCGCATTGAAAAAGATGACCGGCTTGTTTGCATGGAAGTGCTCAGCCACGGCCAGACCCTGATGGCGGTTACGGAAAACGGTTACGGAAAACGAACCGCCATTGATGAGTACCCGGTCCATAAGCGCGGCGGCAAGGGCGTCATTACCATTAAAACCAATGAGCGAAACGGGCGGGTTGTGGGAACCCTTTTGGTGGAAGAAGACGATGAACTGATGCTCATGACCGACGGCGGTAAGATTATTCGCATTCTCGTGAGCGGCATATCGGTCATCAGCCGCAACACGCAGGGCGTTAAACTCATGGATCTATCGCCGGGAGAGAAAATCACCAGCGTGGCGCGACTTCAGGGCGGCGCCATAAACCCGGAAGAAGGCGTTGACGAAGATTTAGAAGAAGATGTGGAAGAGAGCGGGCCGGAGGAATTCGAGGAATGAGCGAATTGAAAGTCAACGCTGAAAACGCCCGCATCGCCGTGGTGGGCGCCGGTAGCTGGGGAACGGCGTTGGCCTGCCTTCTGGCGCATAAGGGATATGATATCGATCTTTGGGCCTTTGAAAAAGAAGTTAAAGCGCAGATCGAAACCCGGCATGAGAATGAGACCTTTTTACCGGGAATACCCCTGCCGCTCAACTTGCGGCCGTCCAATGATCTCTCTGCGGTCATTGCGGATAAAGATTTGATATTGCTGGTGGTGCCGTCTCATCTGATGCGAGCTGTCGGTAAGCGGATGGCCGGGTTGCTGCCATCCGGTGTGGTGCTGGTCTCGGCGGCCAAGGGGATCGAAAATGACACGTATCTGAGCATGAGCGGCGTTCTCCGGGAAGTACTTCCGGAAGTGCCGGACGATTCCGTTGCGATTTTATCCGGCCCGAGTTTTGCCCGGGAAGTCGGCCGCAAAGTCCCCACGGCCGTCACGGTGGCGTCCAAAAACCCGGCAACGGCCCAATTGGTTCAGAACGTGTTTTCAAGCCCGCATTTCAGGGTATATACCCATTTGGATGTGATCGGTGTCGAGTTGGGCGGGGCTGCCAAAAATGTGATCGCGATCGCCTCGGGTATTGTTGATGGATTGGGGCTCGGGCTTGACACGCGGGCCGCCCTCATTACGCGAGGTCTTGCGGAGATGCGACGCTTGGGGGTTCGGCTCGGCGCTGATCCGAGGACCTTTTCGGGACTCTCCGGTGTCGGGGATCTGATCCTCACCTGCACCGGGAATCTCAGCCGGAACTATACGGTTGGCATCAAGCTCGGCTCGGGCATGACCCTTAAGGCCATTCTTTCCGAGATGAAGATGGTGGCTGAAGGCGTCAAGACGGCCAAATCGATTTTTAACCTCTCACGGAAGATCGGGGTTGAAATGCCCATTTGTGAAGAGGTGTACCGAATACTGTATGAGGAAGTGTCTCCGGTGGAAGCGGTGAAACGGCTCATGACCCGAAGCCTGAAGGATGAGTTTGACGGGTGGGAAGGCTAGGAGGAAAAAAGAACGTGACGCAGCGCGCTTCGCATAAGGGAGAGGGCCATCGCCTGCGGCTTCGTGACAGATTCATGCAGGCCGGGTTGTCCGGGTTTCATGATTATGAGGTGGTTGAGCTGTTGTTGACGCTTGGAACGCCCCGCAAGGACTGTAAGGACATGGCCAAGGCCATCCTGAAGCGGTTTAAAACCCTTCCCGGCGTTTTTGAAGCGCCCAACACGGCCCTTTGCGAAATTGACGGCTTGGGCCTTCGCAATATCATCGGTCTGAAGTTGGTCAAGGCCGTGGCGGACCGGTATCTTGAGGATCAACTCCTTCACCGGGATCCGATTCATAACGCCAAGGCGCTGTTTGACTATCTATACCATCGCCTGCGCGCCAGGCACCGCGAATGCTTCGAGGTGATATTCCTGGATGCGAGAAACAAGGTGATGGAGACGCAGACGCTCTTTGAAGGGACGCTGACCGCCAGCGCCGTATATCCGAGGGAAGTGGTTCATGCCGCGTTAAATCAAAATGCCGCCGCGCTTATTTTCGTTCACAACCATCCTTCCGGTGATCCGGCGCCTTCGCCCGAAGATATCGATTTGACCCGAAGGCTCTTATTTGCGTGCAAGGTTTCGGGTATCACGGTGCATGAGCATCTCATTATCGGCGACAATTGCTATTACAGCTTTGCCGAACAGGGGCATATTGCTCGGATGAATGCGGCGTATGAAAAAATATAGAAATTGAGTTTTTTGGGGTATCCGTGCTCTAATGGTTTCAGTTTCGTGCACGTGCACGTACACGTGAACGTGCACGTGCACGAAGCCATCACTATGCCGGGTTATGAAACATTTAAGCTGGGCAATGGAATTCGGCGCTATTTTAATGATAACAAAAAAATATAAAGAACCGTGCACGTGCACGTGCACGTGTACGTTTACGTGCACGGATACAACGCGGCCGGTACCTCTGCGGGAGGTTGATGATCATAATGGATATCAGTGCTTCTAATGGATAAACCCAATACAACATATCCGAATTGTTTCGGCTCCCTTGATAAGGTCTTCCCCATGGGGGAAAACGGCCTGAGAAATACGCCGCCCGGATGCATGATCTGCGTATTTAAAACCGAATGCCTTCGGGAGGCCATGCAGGCCGTCAGCGGTATTCCCGTGCACGAAGAGATGGTGGACCGGGCCTATGAATCCGGCTTGATCGGGTTTTTTCATCGCTGGAGCAAAAAGAAACAATTACACCAAAGGCGGCAGCAGGCGAATCGAAAAACCGTTCGTGGGGAGGTGTCATGAAAACCATCCGGAATATAGATTTTTCGGGGAAAAGAGTACTTTGTCGTGTGGATTTCAATGTGCCGCTGGATGAGAATCAGTGCATTACCGATGACGCCAGAATTCGGGCCGTCGTGCCGACCATAACCCACATGGTGTCAAAAGGCGCAAAGGTCATTTTGGCTTCCCACCTGGGCCGGCCCAAGGGAAAGCCGGTGCCGGAGATGAGCTTATCGCCGGTGGCCGACCGGCTGGGGGAGATTTTGGGCAAGGTGGTTAAACTGGCGCCGGATTGTATCGGGCCGGAAGTGGCGGCGCTTGTGGCTGCAATGGTGCCGGGAGATGTGCTGTTGCTTGAGAACCTGCGATTTCATGCCGCCGAGCAAAAAAACGATGATGCCTTTGCCGCCGGGTTGGCCGAATTGTGCGACATTTATGTTAACGACGCCTTTGCCGTCTCTCACCGGCCCGATGCCTCGGTGGAAGCGGTGACCCGGCAGGTGCCGGTTTGCGCGGCGGGCCTGCTGCTCGAGCGGGAAATTGAATTTTTTAAAAGGGCAATGGGCGCGCCTCAGCGGCCGCTGGTGGCGGTCATCGGCGGCGCCAAGGTGTCGAGCAAACTGGCAGCTCTGACCAATATGCTCGACCATGTGGATAAACTCATCATCGGCGGCGCGATGGCCAATACGTTTTTGAAAGCAAAGGGCGTTGGCGTGGGCAAATCAAAGGTGGAGGAGGATCTCGTGGAAACCGCCGCGAAAATGATGAAAACCGCCGCCGAAAAGGGCGTCCGGTTTTATCTGCCCGTGGACGCGGTGGTTGCGCCTTTGTTTGACGAAAAGGCGCCGGTGAAAATGGTGCCGATAGAGGAAATTCCGGAAGAGTGGATGGTGCTCGATATCGGCCCCGCGTCCTCGATATTATTTTCTCAGGCGCTCTATGATGCCAAAACCATCGTTTGGAACGGTCCCATGGGAGTCTTTGAAATGGCGCCCTTTAGCCGGGGGACCATGGCCATGGCCACCCATATCGCCGATGCGCACGCGCTCTCGATCGTGGGCGGCGGGGATACGGATGCCGCCTTGCACCAGGCCGGCGAAACGGATCGGGTCAGCTATGTTTCCACGGGTGGCGGAGCTTTTCTGGAACTGCTGGAAGGCAAAACCCTGCCAGCCGTCGCGGCGCTGGAGGCAGCGGCCGCAAGGAGCGCGGACTGAGCCCCAAGCGTATTACCTGGATACTGATAGGATGCCTCGGGGGGGCGGTATGCATTTACCTGCTGCGGACGTCGTTTTCCGATGCCTGGTCCCTATTATGGCCCATATTTTCAGACCGGGAGCAGAGCCGTGTTTTTATCACAAAATTCGGTGCCGCCGCGCCACTCGTCTTTATGGGCATTCAGATATTGCAGGTGATGATTGCCCCGGTTCCGGGCGAGGCGACGGGGATCATCGGCGGATACCTGTTTGGCACGCTGCCGGGTTTTATTTACTCTACCCTTGCCTTGACGGTGGGGTCCTGGATCAATTTTTTGATCGGGCGTCTGATGGGGCGGGGCTTTGTCCGGAAAATGATTCCGACGTCGACCCTGAATCGAATGGATTTTCTGGTTAAACACCAGGGCGCCGTCATTATTTTTATTCTTTTTGTACTGCCCGGTTTCCCCAAAGATTATCTTTGCCTGTTTTTAGGCGTTAGTTTGTTGCCGCTGCGCGTGTTTATGCTGATGGCGGCCATCGGTCGAATGCCCGGCACCTTGTTGCTGAGCCTTCAGGGCGCAAGCCTTTATGACCGCGAATACCTGCTGTCGTCGGTTCTCTTGGCTGTCTGTCTGTTGCTTGTTTACCTGGTTTATCGTTTCAGAGAACCGCTCTATCGGTGGATTGAAAAACAGAATCACGGCACTTAAAGGAGAAAATGAATGGACAAGCGGATTTCGAGTGCCGGAACACTCCTCGTTGTGTGGCTCGCCATCTCCCTTTTTCCCGTGGGACTCGGTAACGCCGGCGTATATAAATATAAAGACGAAAACGGCGTTTGGCATTTTTCGGATGCGCCCGCTTCCCTTCCGGATGAGAGCGAGGCCATGACAGGAATGATCGA
This sequence comes from Desulfobacterales bacterium, assembly GCA_034003325.1. Lineage (NCBI taxonomy): Bacteria > Pseudomonadati > Thermodesulfobacteriota > Desulfobacteria > Desulfobacterales > Desulfobacterales bacterium. Next base: position 104,312 of record JAVEYW010000015.1, on the reverse strand, counting down.
GCGGGATACCGGGATAATCGACCTGCGCGCGAAGCTGGAAAAGGCCCTTTCCCCTCAAAACGATATCGAAAAGGCGATTACCGCCACCGTTGCCGTCAAAAGCACCATTGGGTCCGGGTCCGGGTTTTTCATCTCCGGCGATGGCTATATTCTTACCAACAAGCACGTTCTTCAATTCACCGAGGTACAGGAAAAGCAAGTGGACGCGGCCTTTGAAGCAGCTGATTCGGACCTTCGGAATATCGAGGATAAATTTAAGCTGGAGGAAGCTCAACTGAGCAGCGCCAAGAAAGATATCGAAAAGACAAAAGCGGTCATTGATTCACAACCGGACTCCGCGGTTAAGGAACTGAATACATCCAGATATCTTTCAGATTTTCAGTCGATCGTGGCGTGGGAAGAAAATTTTCTAAAACGCAAAAAAATGCTTTCGCAGCGCAAAAAGGAACTATGGCATCAAAAAACGGATTACCAAAGGGATGCTAGTGTCGCGGCGCTGAATCAAACCTTTAGCGTTATTCTGGCCGATAATACGACCCTTTCCGCATATCTGGTGAAGCGCAGCGAGAATTATGATTTGGCGCTGCTAAAAGTGGACGGGGTTAGCACCCCGTTTCTAGAACCGGCCCGATTCAATGAGACCGCCGATGGGGATGCGGTGTACGCCATCGGAAATCCGCTGGAATTCAGAAATTCGGTTGCTTCCGGCACCCTTTCGGGCGTTGAAGGTGACTTCGCCAAAACCGATGCCAAAATTTATCCGGGAAACAGCGGGGGCCCGCTCGTGACAAAAGGCGGGAAGGTGATCGGCGTCAACACCTATAAGGAGATCACCCATAAATTTGAAGGGATGGGGTTTGCCATTATCATCGAGCGCGCCCTGGCGGAATTTCGGGAGCTGATTTGATAGTCGGGTCGGGACAGGCTCCGGCCCGATCACCTATTGAGATGGCCGATGGTTTTCTTTCGTAAAGCCAATATGCTATCTGGTTACATCCGCAGCAGAGCCTTTATTTTTTGAAGCAAGGCATCCTTATCCACCGGCTTTTCCATGTATTCATCGGGTGAAAAATACTCTTGATCCGCAACTTGGTCGAATTTGACACCGATTTCATTTCCCATGCCGGAAATACCGATAATGGGAATATGCTTTACCTCCGGGTCGGTGCGAACCCGTCGGCAGACTTCAAAGCCGGAAAACAGAATTTCCATCATTACATCCAGCAGCACCAGATCCGGATGCTGCTCTTTAATCATCTTCCATCCAATCTCGCCGTTTTCAGCATTTATGACTTCAAAACCGTTACGCGCCAGGAACACTCCCATGGTGAAACGGTAATCCGCGTTGTCATCGATCACTAAAATCTTTTTTTTAGCCATAGGCCTCCTTTATGAATTACTTTAAGTCGAAGATTACTCGAAACAGGCTTCCGACCCCTTTCTTGCTCAAAATATCGATTCTTCCTTTATGTTGTTTGACAATCCTGTCCACCACGATCAGCCCCAAGCCCGTACCAGCGTTGCCCTTGGTCGTGTAAAAGTCCTTGAAGAGGTTTTCCAGAATGGAGTCATCCATTCCTTTTCCGTTATCCTCCACCTCGAACATATAATGCTCTTTGTCGTAATAATCGGACCGGATGTTCACCGTATAAGACATCTTGTCCTTGTCGGAGCCGCATGCCTCGATGCCGTTCCAGACGAGATTGCTGAGCATTCGCAAGATGCTGACATGATCCATCTTTATCCGCGGCAGGGCGGGATTGACCTCAAAGACGAGCTGAATCCCCATGGACGCCGCCTTATCTTGAAAAAGCTTGACCACATCCCGAACAACCGCCCCCGGATGAACGGACCGGAACTCCGGCTCTCTTTTTTTAGAGGAGAATAAAATATTTTGAGCCACCCGGGTTATTTCAAATATGTTTTTTTTAACGATTCGCCAGCCCTGGCCGGCGAGCTTCATATCATTGTCCTTGATCCCCTCATCCACGACATAGGCGCCGCCCTGAAGCCCCTCCAGAATGTTTTTGATGTCATGGGACAAAAATGCCATGGATTGACCCAGAAAAATCAACTCTTGATGGGCCTCTTTGATCTTGGTGGCGTTGATGGATATTTTGACCACTGCCATGGGATTTCCGAAAAGATCCGGAACCGGTGCAGTGCAGCTGATTAGCTGATGCACCTGCCCGTTTGTCATCTGCAGAGAATCTTCCGTGACATGGATTTGTTTGTCTTCAAAGGACGCCACCGCCGGGCAAGTGGTGCAAGGTGTGTTGGAATTTTTAAAAAGCAGATGACAGGTTTTGCCCACGACTTTACCGAAATCATTTAGCAGGGTTTGATTGGCGTATAAAATTGAAAAATCCGAGTCTTGAAGGGTAATATAGCATGGAAGCGCATCCAGAACGCTCTTAAACCCGAGTTCCAGCAACAAATTCATCCGGTTGGTCGATGCGGGTTCCGATGGGGGAGGAGCGGGGCCGATCATTATGGAAAACCACCTTTTTCTGTTATGAGATGCTGGATTATCAACGGTTCGACCTGCCGATGGTGACCACCTGGCAGTTTGCATACTTTGCGACATTGGCCGCTGTTTTGAGCATCCGCCCGCGGTGAGCGGATGGTTTCCCGACAACGCCAAGCACGATCATTCCAATATCGTTTTCTGTTGCATAGTTAATGATTTGAACATCCGGCGACCCAAACCGAACGGCAAACACAAACGCGATGGAATCTAAAATCCTGGGTTCATAGTGGCGTTTGAGCGCTAGCAGCGCCTGCTCTTCAATCTTCTTTTTTTTAGACGCCTCATCCAGATGATCCAGCCCGGGCAGACTCATGTTGGCAGCCGGCCCGGAATAAGAAGCCGGAGACAAAATCACATGCATGACATGAAGGCGGGCGCCGTATTTTTTGCATTCATAAGCGGCATGAGAAAAAGCAAAGTCGGCATCATCCGAGAAATCACTGCAAAACAAGATATTTTCACACCCGTCAGTCGTTGTCACGCCGCCGCGTGCGGGCTGATCGATGTTAACGTCGAGGATATGGCTGATGGTTTCGATGAGGCGTTCCGGGGCTACCGGTTTTTCCATCGTGTAACAGGGTTTCAGTTCCGAAGCAAAGGAGATGAGGTTCTTGTAATCAGCACTGCCGAATTCATCGTCGCTATGTGCCGAGATAACGATCACCGGAAGGTTGACAAATCGCTCGTTATGCCTGAGCTCCCGCATCAGCTGGAGGCCGGATTTTCGGGGCATGATCATATCCAGCGTTATCAAATCCGGGGGATTTGCCTCGATCTTCTTCAAAGCCTCTTCGCCGTCCCTGGCGGTCTCAACCTTGAACCCTGCGCTTTCAATGCAAATCGATAAAAAGGCGCGGGCATCCGGCTCGTCGTCCACCACCAGGATTGTCTTTTGCGAAGCGCCTGTTACGGCAATAGTCTCCTTTTCATTCATCCGGCGCCTGCTTATTTATAACCCTTAGGATTTGCTGAAATTAAAAGCCAATATAGAAATTAATATAATCTTAAAGCCACCTTTAGTCGAGAAAAAAGATACGCCAAATTTTTCATTTGACAAATGTAACGGACTTCAGATCTAATCCGGCAAGGCCGGAAGCTGGGCAGCTAACAACCTTCTCCAATGATACACGCTTTTTCGTGCATGTTTCTGATAAAGGGTTTATCGAAAGGGCCTAATCCTCTTTCGAAAATCAGAACTAAGGGAAAGGAGCACATGATAACATGATGTACGATTTTAATGCCGATGAGATATTCGAAATTGCCGGGCAAATGGAACGCAACGGCTCAAAATTTTACCGCATGGCCGCCAGCGCCATAACGGATGAAACCGCCAGGAGCCTGTTGGAAAAGCTCGCTGATATGGAAGATAATCATGAAAAAGTATTCTCCCAAATGAGAGCCCAATTAACCGCCAAAGAGAAAGAGACTACCGTTTTCGATCCTCAAAACGAAGCTGTCGCATATCTTCGGGCGCTTGCCGACATGCGGGTGTTTTTCGATAAAACGTTAGACACGTCTTCCATGGAAACAATTCTTAAAGACGCCATTACGGCCGAAAAGGATTCGATTGTTTTCTACCTGGGAATGCGGGAAGCTGTGCCCCGGGAAATGGGCGCCGAACGGCTCGATGAGATCATTAAAGAGGAAATGGGCCACATTCGCCTGCTCAGCCAAGAATTGGGCGCTTATCGGAAAGAATGAAGCGCTGCCTTCAATACTGAATGTCATCGCACCCCGCACCGCCAATCGGTTCGGGGTGCATCCGGTTATTATTCCTGTTCCGGATAAAAGGCAGTTACATCCCTGAGATCATCCCCTTGTCGCCATCGGGCAGCAGGTTTTTGACCTCGTCCAGGAAGATGCCGGGCTTTTTTGTGCATGTTTCTGATCCATGGTCTAAACGGGTAAGCTGCCGAATAGCAACCTACAATGAACCTAGTGAGCGGCTTTGAATCCTGTTTGTCGACACTGAGGAATACCCCCTCTGTTATGGGTAAAAAGAATTTGACAATTCACCATTGACCCTATAAATTCCGAGTTTGGCAAAAAAAGGAGGGGTACGGATTTCCCGATGCCTCTCTCCCCATTGCGTCACAGAACGAGTTCCGGTTCGGTGGCATTGGCTGGAATATCGGCAATATAAGGAGAAAAGTGCTTATGTCCAAAGAAGTAATCGGTTCCGCCATGGTCGTCGGGGGTGGTATCGCCGGAATGCAGGCCGCCTTGGACATGGCTGATGCCGGCTATTACGTATATTTGGTTGAAAAATCGTCCGCTATCGGCGGGGTGATGTCCCAATTGGACAAAACCTTTCCCACCAACGATTGCGCGATGTGAATTATCTCCCCTAAACTGGTCGAGGTCGGCCGGCATCTAAACATCGAGTTACTGACAAATTCCGAACTTCTGGCCCTTGACGGCCGACCCGGACGGTTTACCGCCCGGATCAAACAGCAGCCCCGGTTTATTGATGTCAAAAAATGTACCGGTTGCGGTGAATGCGCCAAGGTTTGCCCTGTGGAATTGCCCAATGAGTATGATGAGGGGCTTTCAATCAAAAAGGCAACCTTTAAGCAGTACGCCCAGGCGATTCCGGGGGCGTTTGCCATTCAAAAAACCGATAAGGCGCCCTGCCGTTTGGCGTGCCCGGCCGGATTGAACGTGCAAGGCTACGTTCAGATGGTCAAGCAGGGAAAATACATGGAAGCGCTTCAGATCATCATGGAGGACTTGCCGTTGCCCGGTGTGTTGGGCCGAATTTGTCCCCACAGTTGCGAGGATGTCTGCCGCAGGTGCAGCGTGGATGCGCCGGTGGCGATCCGGGATCTCAAACGTCTGGCTGCGGACCAATTCGATCCCCGCCAAATTCCCATTGACTGCTTGCCGGAACGGCCTGAAAAAGTGGCCATTATCGGTTCCGGGCCCGCCGGTCTTTCCGCTGCTTACCATCTGGCCCGAAAAGGCGTCAAGAGTGTTATATACGAAGCGCTTCCCGAGGCTGGCGGCATGTTGCGCGTGGGGATTCCGGATCATCGGTTGCCAAGGGATATTCTGGACCGTGAAATCGAAGTTATTACGAACCTGGGTGTTGAAATCAGATGCAATACGCCCCTGGGGCCGGAGCTGACCATTGATCAGCTGTTGGGCAACGGGTACAAGGCGGTTTATCTGGCCTTGGGCGCCCACAAGGGTATCGGGCTGGGTATTGCGGGCGAAGAGACCGAGGGCGTCCGTCAGGGGGTGGACTTTCTTCGAGAGGTAAACCTGACCGGAAAAGCGCCGGTGGGCCGAAATGTCGTGATTATCGGCGGCGGTAACGTGGCCGTGGATGTTTCCAGGGCCGCCATGCGTTTGGGTGCTGAAACCGTAACCATTCTCTATCGGCGAACCCGAGTGGAAATGCCGGCCTGGGAAGAGGAGTTGTGCGCGGCTGAGGACGAGGGCGTAAAAATCGAATACCTGACCGCGCCCGAGAAGGTTCTTTCCGAAAACGGCAAGCTAACGGGAATTCGATGTGTTCGAATGGAACTCGGAGAGCCGGATGCCTCCGGCCGAAGACGGCCGGTCGAGATTTCGGGCAGCGCGTTTGACATGGCAGTGGATCAGATCATTCCCGCTATCGGTCAGAGACCGGATTTTTCCGCCATCGAAAACGTTTCGGGCATCAAGGTGACCCGTTACGGCACTACAGAGGTGGATCCGGTGACCTATGCAATGGGCAGAGCGGGCGTGTTTGCGGGCGGCGATGTTCAGACCGGCCCCGGTGTCGCTATCGCCGCCATCGCGGCAGGCCGTGAGGCTGCGGAGTCGATTGTTCGATTTTTTGATGGCAAGGACATGGCGGCGGGCCGGGAGTCCAAGGCACCTGAATCTCCTGAATACCGGCCGATCCCCGCGGATGTGATCAAGGTCCCCAGGGCGCCCATGCCTCATCTGCCGGTTTCTGCTCGGACAGGCAATTTTAACGAGGTGGAGTTGGGATTCGCGCCGGAGGCCGGGCAGGCGGAAGCCGAACGATGCCTCAACTGCGGCTATTGCAGCGAGTGTTACCAGTGCGTGGACGCATGCCTTGCCAATGCCATTTGCCACGATCAACTGCCCAGCGAAAAAGAGATTGAAATCGGTGCAGTTATTTTGTCGCCGGGATTTACGGCCTTTGATCCCACCCGTTTCGATAATTACCAGTACGCCAATTTGCCCAATGTTGTTACCTCCACGCAGTTTGAACGGCTTCTATCGGCCTCGGGCCCCACTCAGGGGCATGTGGCACGCCGCTCCAAGGATCACAAAGATCCAAAAAAAATCGCCTGGTTTCAATGCGTGGGCTCACGGGATTTAAACCGGTGTGATAATGCCTATTGCTCCTCGGTATGTTGTATGTACGCGCTCAAGCAGGCTGTTATCGCAAAGGAACATGTCGGAAAGGATCTGGAGTGCACCATCTTTTACATGGACATGCGAACCCACGGGAAGGATTTCGAGCGTTATTACAACGCGGCGCGGGACAAGCACGGCATCCGCTTTGAACGCAGCAAGGTGCACACCATCAATCCTGCTCGGAATGACAGTCTGGAAGTTCAGTACATTACGGAAGAGGGCCGCCTTACCCGCGAAACCTATGATATGATCGTGCTGAGCGTCGGGCTGGAAACCAATCCGGAAGTGGTCGCGTTGGCCAACAAGCTCGAAATTGATCTGACACCCGGCCGTTTCTGCGAAACCGACAGTTTCTCTCCGGTTGCCTCTTCAAAACCGGGTATCTTTGTCTGCGGCGCTTTTCAGGGGCCAAAGGACATTCCCCAGTCCGTGGTGGACGCCAGTGCGGCGGCTGCGGCCGCAGGCGAGATTCTGGCGCCTGCGCGCAACACCCTCACAAAGGCGCCCGAAAAGAAACCGGAAATCAATATCGCCGGCGAACGACCCCGCATCGGTGTTTTTGTCTGCCGCTGCGGAACCAATATTGCCGGAGTGGTGGATACCACCTCGGTGACCGCCTACGCGAAAACCCTGCCTTATGTTGAATACGCCAATGACAATATGTACTCCTGCTCTCAGGACACGCAGGATGCAATGACGCAGATTATCAAAGAACAACATCTCAACCGGGTGGTGGTGGCGGCCTGCACGCCCAGAACCCATGAGCCGCTCTTTCAGGAAACGCTCATCAGCGCGGGATTGAATAAGTACCTTTTTGAAATGGCCAATATTCGCAACCATGATTCCTGGGTGCATAAGAACAACCCCGAACTGGCGACGCTAAAAGCCAAGGATCTGATCCGATCGGCTGTCTCCAAGGTAGCCCTCGCGCAACCGCTAAGTGAGGCCCAGTTGACGATCAATCAAAATGCGCTGGTCATTGGAGGTGGACTCTCCGGCATGGCGGCGGCCCAAAGTCTTGCCGGGCAGGGATACGAAACCCATATCGTGGAACAAGCGGACCGGTTGGGGGGTCAGGCCCTTCACCTTGCTCAAACCGCGAAGGGTGAAAATGTTAAAGAGAAGCTGAAAACCCTGGTCCGATCCCTTGAAGAAAACGAGAACATTACCATCCATTTGAATACCCGCTTGGCCGATGTCGAAGGCTTTGTGGGCAGTTTCAAAAGCACATTAACGGGGCCATCGAATGAAACCTTACTGGAACACGGCGTTGCCGTCATCGCTACGGGTGGCCACGCGCTGATACCCCATGAATATGAATACGGAAAAGATGCCCGTATTCTGACGAGTCTTGAACTGGACCAAAAGTTCATCGCGCGGGATCCAATTCTGGATCAGGCCCGGTCGGCGGTTTTTATTCAATGCGTCGGCTCGCGCGAGCCGGACCGGCCCTATTGTTCCAGAGTTTGCTGCACGCATTCGGTAAACGCCGCCCTGGCGCTTAAACGCCGCAACCCGGAGATGAATGTGTATATCCTGTATCGTGACATACGGACATACGGCGAGCGGGAACTGTTATACCAGGAGGCCCGGCGGGAAGGGGTCATTTTCATCCGTTACAGTGCGCAGAAGAAACCGAAAGTCACGCTGTCCGGTGGTCAGCTCTGTGTCGAGGTAATCGATCATGTGTTGGGGTGGCCGGTACGAATCGAGGCGGATATTCTGACGTTGGCGACGGCCATTTTGCCTAACCGGGATGAGAAGCTGGCCAATTTCTTCAAGGTTCCCGTCAACGACGACGGATTCTTTGTGGAACGGCATGCCAAATTGGGGCCGAGTGAGTTCGCCACGGACGGTGTTTTTCTGTGCGGGCTGGCGCATTACCCCAAACCCATTGATGAGGCCATCGCTCAAGGCAAGGCGGCCGCCTCGCGCGCCATCACCTTGCTGGCGAGAAAAACCATTTTCACCAATGGTCAGATAGCGGAAACCGAGCCGATGAGTTGCAGCCGGTGCGGCGTATGTGTTTCGATTTGCCCCTATTCCGCGCCCTCCTTTATTCCGGAGGATGCCCGCATGAATCCCGGCAAGGCTCAGATTAATCCGGTATTGTGCAAGGGATGCGGGTTATGTGTGGCGTCGTGCCGTTCAGGCGCGATTCACTTGAAGGGCTTTGACAACGAACAAATTTTTGCGCAGATCTTTGCGTTAAACATGGCGGGATAGCCTTTTGGGGGAAGCCTGCCACCGGTATGGAGTCGACCTATGTTAAATTGGGAACCTAAAATCGTTACGTTTCTTTGCAATTGGTGCAGCTACGGGGCCGCGGATCTGGCCGGCGTCAGCCGCATGGAATACCCCCCCCATATTCGGGTGGTGCGCATTCCCTGCACCGGCCGCATGAGTCCGAAGTTTGCCCTGGCAGCCTTGCGTGAAGGTGCCGATGCCGTATGGGTGTCGGGGTGACATCCCGGCGAATGCCATTACCTGGAAGGTAATTATCATGCACGTCGGAAATTCGTATTGATGAAGAATCTGCTTGAACACATGGGCGTTGAACCGGACCGAATTCATTTTTCCTGGATTTCGTCGGCCGAATCGACCAAGTTCGTGAGCGTGGTGAATGAAATCTCGGCAAAGGTCAAGGCCCTGGGGCCGAATCAACATTTTATCAAGCAAGAGGCGAAGGGTGCTCAACCATGACAGGTTATACGGATAAAATACGGGAAATCGCCAAACGCCTGCTTCAATCCTGCCAGGTGGAGATGGTGATCGGTTTCCGTCAGGGCTCTGTTCCCATGATGAGTGAGCCTTGCATGGTACGAAGGCCCGAGGACGTGGACCAACTGATGTGGGACAGCCATTGCGGCATCAACCTGGCCAATTATCTGACGGACCGCAAGGAAAAGATCGCCGTCTTTGCAAAGGGGTGTGATTCCCGCAATATGGTGACCCATATCGTTGAAAATAAAATTAAACGCGAGCAGCTTGTGATCGTCGGTGTGCCCTGTCAGGGCATGATCGATAAGCGAAAAGTCGCCGAAATGGCAACAGCGGAAATCGTATCCGTGCGCGAATTGAACAGCAAGATTGAAGTCAAGACGACAGCGGGCGAAGAGAGTATCGCCAAAGCCGAGGTGTTGCAATCCAATTGCCGGGTGTGCCGGCACCGCAACCCGGTTATCTTTGATGAAATGGTGGCGGAACCGGTTGCTGAACAAGCCGATGTGGACCCCTATTCGGATGTGCGGGCCATCGAGGCCATGACACCGGATGAAAAGTGGAAGTATTTCGACGACCTTCTGGCGCCCTGCCTGCGATGTTATGCGTGCCGAAACGCTTGCCCGCTTTGCTATTGTCCGACCTGTTTCGTGGACGAGGCAAAGCCCCAATGGGTGGGAAAGGGCCAGGATCCGGTCGATATTCGAACCTTTCATTTCCTGCGGGCGTACCATTGCGCGGGACGCTGTACCGACTGCGGCGCTTGCGCGCGCGCCTGCCCAGTCGGCATCGACATGAGGGCCTTTACGAAGAAACTCAACAAGGACTGCTTTGATTTATACGGATGGGAAGCCGGTATGTCCCTCGAAACCCGTCCGGCCCTGGATGTTTTTAAGGCCAATGACCCCGGAGAATTCATCAAATAAATATGAAGAAGGCACCTGCTATGACGGTCATCACCATTACAAAAACTGAGCTATCGGATGGCCTGGCGGCCCTGCGAAAGGGGTACAAGCTCTTCGGGCCGGTTGCCGAGAAGTCATCTTACACCTTTAGGGAACTTGAAAAGGACCGTGATCCCGACTTCTCATACCAAAACACCCGATTGTCCCCGAAGGGCATCGTCTTTCCGCAATCAGAAGATATGTTTACCTATACCTTGGATTCGACACGGGAAGACGCTCATTTTCTGAAGGAAGCGCCCAAAGATTACAGCCCGCGGGTTATTTTCGGAATACGCCCCTGCGATGCCAAGGCCGTGTCGCTGACGCGAATGAATTTTGATACGAGAGCGTACCGGGATCCTTACTGGATGGGACTTTTTGAAGCGACCACATTCGTGGGAATGGCCTGTGATACGCCTTGTCAAACCTGCTTCTGCACCACGGCCGGGTGCGGCCCCTACCATGAGGAGGGGTTGGATGTGCTGATTTCAGACCGGGGTGACCACTACCTGGCCAAACCGCTTTCCGAAAAAGGGCGGCAATTGCTTGCCGTGGCCGGGTGGTTGAAACCGGCTGAAGCGGATTTTGATAAAAACAAAGCGGCTGCAGAGGCGAAAATAGGTTCCAGCGTGGCCACGGACCGGCTTGCTTCGGCCGATACGCTGGCACTTTATGGGGCCGATTTTTGGGAAGATATCTCCTTTGCTTGCATCAACTGCGGCACCTGCACCTTCGTATGCCCGACCTGCTGGTGCTTTGATATTCAGGATGAGGTTCACGGTAAAACGGGAAAGCGCGCCCGCAACTGGGATAGTTGCATGTTCCCGATCTTTACCATTCATACCACCGGCCATAATCCGCGCGGAACCAAGCTGCATCGCGTGCGTCAGCGCTTCATGCACAAACTCAAATATTTCGTCGGTAAATATGAGGCCGGCATCATGTGCGTGGGGTGTGGCCGCTGCATTCGTGCGTGCCCGGTCAACATCGATATTCGTAACGTATGCGGTCTGATGAACAGCCGAGCCGCTGAAAACGTCTGCGCTGAGGGAAAGTGAAAAGGGGGAGCGCGTGGGAAATCCATATTTGCCATATCCGGTTCGCATTGATGATATCGTCGTCGAAAGCGAGGACCGTAATCTTAAAACCTTTAAATTTGTTTTTCTCAATCCCGGCGACGAGGGGAAATTCGCCTATCGGGCCGGCCAGTTCGCGGAACTCTCCATTGCCGGCAAGGGGGAAATTCCCATCGGCATCGCTTCTTCTCCGGTGGAAAAGGGGTTCATCAAATTCACGGTCAACAAGGCTGGCCTTGTCACCAGCCACCTGCACCAGATGAAGGTGGGCGACATCATGGGCATTCGGGGTCCGTTGGGGAACGCCTACCCCTGGGAAACCCTGGAAGGGAAAAATATTCTCATTGTCGGCGGCGGGTTTGCCTTCACCACGTTGCGATCCTCGATCATTTTTCTGCTCGATCCGGCCAATCGGCCAAAATACAATAAAATTACCGTTATTTATGGTGCCAGATCTCCCGGCATGCTCCTTTATAAGGATGAGCTGATCGAATGGGAAAAGCGGGACGACATCGATATGCATATCACGGTCGACGGCACCAATGATTCAGATTGGAAATATAATGTGGGGTTCGTTCCGCCCATTACCGAGCAAAAGGCGCCGCACGGGGATGCGGACAGCTACGCCATTGTGTGCGGTCCGCCGATCATGATCAAATTTACGCAGCCCGTTCTTGAAAAGCTGGGATACGATCATGATCATATTATCTTGTCGCTCGAAAACCGCATGAAATGCGGCATCGGCATCTGCGGTCGCTGCAATATCGGCCGGGAATTGGTTTGCAAGGATGGGCCGGTGTTCACGCTGACCCAAATCAACCAAACACCCCGCGAATATTGATAAAAAATTCATGACATGCCAGAGTGATTTTAACAGAAAAAAGGTTCTCCCGGTATCCGGCGGAACCTTTTTTAACACTTTTTCCCTTACGTGAGCCGGGCATAGTGCCCGGCGAGCCCTCCCCCGATTTACTGTTGCAATTGTTTATATTTTTATTTATAAAAAACAAAGTGTTATCTTTTTGCGATATCGCCTCGATATAAGTTGTCTTTCACTGGTCTCTACGGAGGCCCTTTTAGAAAGAGATGTTACCGAACGCCATGCCGGAAAAAAAGTTGAAAAAGATTGCCAATCGGATATCCAGACGGATTGCCTTGCCGGCGTTTCTGACCATTTTCCTATTTGTAACCGCCATTTTTTTTATTATTTTGCCGCAACTTGAGCAAAGTTTGATGACCCGAAAACAGGAAATGATCAAGGAGCTGACGGGAACGGTTCGGAGCCTGCTCGATTCGTACCACGAACGGGAGAAGTCCGGTGAGCTGAGCAAGGATGAGGCTCAGTTGCGGGCCATCCTGCGAATCCGCAAGCTTCGCTACGGGCAGGAAAAAAAGGATTATTTCTGGATTAATGACATGACCCCGCGGATGATCATGCATCCGTATCGTTCCGACCTGGATGGAAAGGATATTTCCAGCTTTCAGGACCCGAACGGTAAGCGCCTCTTTGTGGAGTTTGTGCGAGTGGTGCGGAAACAGGGAGCCGGGTATGTCGATTATATGTGGCAGTGGAAGGACGACCCGGAGAAAATAGTACCGAAGATTTCGTATGTCGAAGAATTCAAGCCATGGGGATGGGTCATCGGTACAGGCATTTATGTCGATGACGTTCATGCCGAGATCGCTGCGATTCGCAACAAGCTTTCCGTTGTTTCCGCAGGGATTCTGTTGATTATTTCGCTGCTCGCGCTTTACTCCGTCCGTCAGAGCCTGATGGCGGACCGGGAACGGCAGCGTATCTTTCTGGAGCGGGAAGCCCTGATGAAGTCCCTGGAAGAGAGCAAGGAGCGATTTCGCAACCTGCTCGAGACGACCAGTGACTGGATCTGGGAAACTGACCGGAAGGGACGGTATACCTATTCGAGTCCCCACGTCGAAACCCTGCTCGGCTATCGGCTGGAAGAGGTGATTCATGCCAGCCTGGTGAATTTCGCATCACCGGATCAGGTTGCCGCGTTGAATGCATCGTTTATGGAATTGATAGCCGAGCACAAGGCGTTCAGCGGCTTTGAAGTTCCCAGTCTGGCCAAAGACGGCCGGGTGGTGGTTCTTGAGTACAACGCAGTGCCGATCTTTGATGAAAAGGAAAACCTGACGGGATACCGGGGGGTCGCTCGGGACATCACCGAGCGCAAAACCGCCATGGAGATCCTCAAGAAAAGCCGTGATGACCTGCATGCCAGTCTCGAAGAGACAGTGACGTCACTGGCATCCACTGCTGAAAAACGCGATCCCTATACCGCCGGGCACCAGCAGCGGGTTGAACGCCTTGCCTGCGCGATCGCAAGGGAGCAGGGATTTCCCGAAGAGCGGATCGAGGGTCTCCATATCGCGGCGCTATTGCACGACATCGGTAAAATTACGCTGCCATCCGAATATCTTGCCAAGCCTACCGAGCTGTCCAGAGAGGAAAAGGCCGTTTTCAAATGCCATCCCCAGGTCGGGCACGAAATCTTAAAAAACATTCAATTCCCCTGGCCGGTCGCGGAGATTGTTTATCAGCATCATGAACACCTGGATGGATCGGGTTATCCCCGGGGATTGAAGGATGACGATATTTTGCTGGAGGCAAAGATTCTTGCTGTTGCCGATGTGGTTGAGGCTATGTCATCCCACCGTCCCTATCGGCCGTCTCTCGGGATTACAATGGCCCTTAATGAAATCCGCTCGGGCCGGGGAACTCGCTACCATGCCCCGAGTGTGGATGCCTGCCTTCGTCTGATTCTGGAAAAAAAAATCGCGCTTTCTTTTGATGAGGAGACGCAGGACAGGGGAGCGATTTGAAAAAAGCGTTTATCATTGGAGAAGGTCGTTCGCTGCCAAGCATCCCAGCCGCCCAGCTTCCGGCTTTGCCGGTTTAGACCCTTTACCAGAAACATGCACGCTTTTGCGTGTATATTCGCCGAAGGTGAAAGATGGCTTTTATGCATCCCAGCATCCGGCTTTGCCTGATTAGGAGGTGATTTGGCTAGTCCCTTGTGTTTTTTTTCGGATGATCCAGCATGCTTTCAAGCGGCAGCGCCACCATTCCGGTACGCGCCAGTTCCTTGATTTTGTATTCCCCGAGCGCCCGAATCGTGGTGTTGATTTTCAGGCTGTTGCCGGAAATTTCAATGGTCATGGTCTTATCTGAAATATCCACAACCGTGGCGCCGAAGGTGTTGGTAATCGTGATCACCTCGGATCGCTTGTTGACCGGCACCAGCAGGGTCAGCAGCAACAGCTCCCGCGTAATAGAGCCCTCATACGTAAGCTCCTGAACCTTTATCACATCAATCAGCTTTCGAATCTGTTTGGAAACCCGTTCGATCATCGATTCGTCTTCGCCGACCACGATCGTGATGCGGGTGGTGTTCGGAGTGGCGGTTTCTCCTGCTGCAATGCTTTCAATATTGTATCCGCGTCGTGTAAAGAGCCCGGCAATATGAGACAGGACGCCCGGATGATTTCGTACCAGCAGCGAAAGGATTTTAGGCATCGTCTTTATCTTCTCCGATGAACTGTGTTTGACCGCCGCCCGGCGGTATCATGGGGATTACGTTTTCTTCCTGCACCACGCGAAAATCGACCAGCATCGGCCCTTCGCTGCGAAGCGCTTTTTCGATAGCTTGTTTGACTTGCGTAGGCTCGGTAACGCGCATGGCGGCGATATCATAGGCTTCGGCCACTTTGCAAAAGTCTGGGTTATAGTCAAAGCAGGTGTGGGAATAACGGCTGTTATGAAAAATCTGCTGCCATTGCCGCACCATGCCGAGGCACCCGTTGTTGAGGATAAAGATTTTGACCGGCAGGTTGTACATGCGAACTGTTGCCAGCTCCTGAATGCACATCTGAAAACTGCCGTCTCCGCAAAGCGCCACCACCGGCAGATCCGAACGCCCCACACTCGCACCGATAGCCGCGGGAAAACCGAATCCCATGGTGCCGGCGCCGCCGGAGGTGATGAAGCGGCGCGGCGCCGTGGCAAGATAATAGAGCGCCGCCCACATTTGATGCTGTCCCACGTCCGTAGTGACAATCAGCTCCCCTTGAGTCATGTCGCTTAAGGAACGAATAATGTGCTGCGGTTTCAAGGTTCCGTTGTCTTTAAAAGAAAGCGGATTTTCCCTTTTAAGCCGGGCCAGATGGGTCAGCCAGTGTTTGCGGGTCGAGATGCCTATTCTCTGGTTGAGTGCGGCGAGAATCGCTTTGATATCACCGACCACCGGTATGTCGACGGCGATTCGCTTGCCGATTTCGGCCGCATCGATGTCGATATGCACGATCTTTGCCAATGGGGCGAAATCCTTAATATTCCCGACCACCCGGTCATCAAAGCGAACCCCCATGGCCAGAATGAGATCGGCGTCGTGAATTGCGTAATTGGCATATTTGGTGCCGTGCATGCCGAGCATGCCGAGGGAAAGCGCGTCTCTTTCAGAATAAATTCCTTTGCCCATCAGGGTCGTGGTGACGGGAATGTGGGTTGCCCGGGCGAATGTCACCAGCTCCTCGCTCGCGCCGGAGCTGACCACGCCGCCGCCGGCGTAAATGACCGGACGGTGTGCCCGCTTTAAAGCAGCGGCGATCGCCTCGATCTGCTTCGGGTGCCCGGTGGGAATGACGGGGCGATTGCCCGGAAGCCGGACGGGTCCCAGTTTTTTAAGCCGGGTTTTGGCGAGCTGAACGTCTTTTGGAAAATCGATCAGCACGGGGCCGGGTCTGCCGGTACTGGCGATATAAAAGGCTTCTTTAATGATTCCCTGAAGGTCATTTACGTCCTTGACCAGATAATTATATTTGGTGACGGGAATGGAGATGCCGTAAATATCCGCTTCCTGAAAACTATCGGAGCCGATCATGGGCACCGGCACCTGGCCCGTGATGGCGATCATCGGCACCGAATCCATATGCGCGGTGGATAGACCGGTCACCAGGTTGGTGGCGCCCGGTCCCGAGGTGGCGATGCAGACGCCCACCCGCCCGGTCGCACGCGCGTATCCGTCCGCGGCATGGGCGGCCCCCTGCTCGTGCCGGGCCAGTATGTGCTTTAACGGCGCATCATAAAGTACATCATAGGTAGGGATGATGGCGCCGCCCGGATACCCGAAAATATGTTCCGTGCCTTCATCGATCAGGGCCTGAATGAGTATTTCGGCCCCTGTTTTCATGGGGGGTGTCATCTATTATCTCCGATGGTTGACGGCATTCTCTTCATTTGCATGCTAAACCGAAAAAATTTGCAGTAGCAAACTTATTTATGGCATGCAAGCAATATTTAATACATAATTTCTAATGGTTAAAAATAATTGGCAACGGCTTGAACCCCCCTGCCAGAGCCTTGCGCTGAGCCGGGATATGGCATTTCTCAATATACACTAAATAATAGCGATGTTGGCCGCTGCTGATGATTGTTTTTATTAACAAATATAATAAGCTGTTATGTTTTTGGAAGGCGGTTAAAATTGACAATTTGAACCGATTTATTCTATTCAAAACCAGAGCAAAGCGGCTTTCGGCGTTGGATCAATATTTTCATTTTCGAAAGATATAATGCATTTCTCCAGTTGACACTTTGATGTGCCTTGAACCTTGGCCGAACGAAAGGGTTTTGGACGCGGTTCAAGAGATCAACTATTTACTCAGACAAAAATCAGCCGGTTTTACGTCTTCCCGATACTCGGAGGGAGACGAACAGGTGGGGATGTTAACAAGATGGTATCAGAAACACCACTGACGTTTGAGCGATTGTTGTCGGATATATCGTCCAGATTCGCGAACATACCGCCCGATCGGTTGGATGAAGAGATCACATGGGCACTGAAGCAGCTCCTGGAATTTTTTCAGGTTGATCGCTGCGGTTTGGTTCAGATATTGAGTGAAACCTCATTTATGGTTACCCATATGGCCGAGGCGGAGTTCGAAACAACGGCGGTGAGATCGCCGGCTCTCCGGGTTGAATATCCCGTATCGATTCGCTCATGGGCAAATGACACGCTGATCCGAAAGCGTGAAGTGGTTTCGTTTTCGCGGCTGGATGATTTGCCGGTCGAAGCGCTTGCGGACAAGCAAAACTATGTCGACTGGGGGGTTCGATCCACCCTGAACATCCCGATTGTCATGGATGGACCGGTTTCTCATATTTTTGTCCTCAATTCCGTGACGCGCGAACGGGACTGGCCGGAAGAATGTATATCCCGGCTCAAGCTTCTCGGTGAAATCTTCGTCAATGCGTTGGCGCGCGGGGCTGCGGATCTGGCCCTTCGCGAAAGCGAGGAACGTCTGAGCCTGGCGATGGAAGCCGCGGGGGCAAACCTCTGGAGCTTGAGTCCCGGCACCGGAGCGGTATATGCCTCGGCGAAAACCAGGGAGCTGTACCATATCGCCTTGGATGAAGAGCTGAATTATGAAAGTTTTATTGAGAAAATTCATCCCGACGATCGTGACCGGGCCAACGAGGCGGTTCGGCTGGCGCTGCTGCACGGAGATAGGATGCAGAGCGATCACCGGATCATACTTTCCGATGGAAACATTCGATGGATTCGCTCTCTCGGTCGACTGTATGCTAAAGAAACAAAAGAGCTGAATCGTTTCATTGGCGTGTCGTTTGACATCTCTGCGCACAAGTTGACGTTGGCAGTGGTTGCCGGACTCGGCCACGGATTCCGCTACGCTCACTCACTTTTACCGTGGTGAGGGCGGCCCGCAGCTTGCTATTGGTATGGTCGCCGACGACTATTTTCCCTGGTGCACAGAGCAAATCAAAGCCGGCCGCGGCATTAAAATTTCTTCGGTGGAAGAGCTACCGGCGGAGGCCGCCCGTGATCTGGAAATGTGTCGAGAGCTAGGCATCAAGTCGAATTTGACACTCCCGCTCTCGGTAGGGGGCGAGCGGCCCATTGGCGCCTTTGGACTCAATAGCACACGGGAGAACTGTGCCTGGCCGGAGGAGCTGGTCGGGCAGCTTGCGCTGATCGCGCAAGTATTTGCCAACGCGATAGAACGCAAACGGATGGAGAATAAAGCCCTGCTGCACCTTCAGGAAATTAAAGCGCTCAGTGAGCACCTTGAAGACGAGAACCTGTACCTCCAGAAAGATATAAAAAGGGTGCAGGGGTTCGAGAAGATTGTGGGAAGCAGCGATGCGCTCAACTATGTGCTTTTTCGAATCGAGCAGGTGGCTGCCACCGACGCCACCGTCCTGATTCTTGGGGAGACCGGGACGGGCAAGGGCCTGGTCGCCAACGCCATTCACGGTCTTAGCGCCCGCAAGGACCGGCCGATGCTCACCGTGAACTGCGCCGCCCTGCCGGCCAACCTCATCGAAAGTTAGCTTTTCGGCCGGGAGAAGGGCGCTTTTACAGGTGCCCACGGCCGGCAGGCGGGACGGTTCGAGGTGGCGAACCGGGGAACGATTTTTCTCGATGAAATCGGCGAGCTGCCGCTGGAACTTCAGTCGAAGCTGTTGCGGGTGCTTCAGGACGGCGAATTTGAACGGCTGGGCAGCGCCCACACCATCAAAGTCGACGTCCGGATCATTGCATCCACCAACCGGGACCTGAAGGCGGATGTCAGCAACGGCCGCTTTCGGGAGGACCTTTTCTATCGGCTGAACGTCTTCCCGGTTTCAATCCCGCCCTTGCGGATGCGGCCCGATGATATTCCGATGCTGGTCCATTTTTTCGTGGACAAGTTTTCCCGAAAGTTCAACCGGCGGATTGAGACCATCCCGAAATCCATCATCAAAACACTGCATCAGTACGGGTGGCCCGGCAATGTAAGGGAGCTGGAACATGTGATTGAGCGGGCCGTCATCATTACCACCGGGCCTGTGCTTCAAATGACGGACCGGTTCGAACCGCAGAAAGTCAATGTACATGCGGATGCGTCCTTGAAGGACCTGGCCGGAATGGAAAGAGAGCACATCCTGCGGGTGCTTTGCGAAAAAGGCTGGAGAATCGAAGGGCCGAACGGCGCGGCCGCGATTCTCAATCTTCACCCGAGCACGCTTCGGTTCAGGATCAAGAAGCTGGGCATCAAGCGCGCCTGAAAGGGCGTCCACCCGCAACCAAAAGGCCTCAACATATTGCTGATCAGCAATATGCTGAGGTTGTCTCCTTGCTCCTGCCTTACAGAAAGAAATCTTACATAAGAAATCACTCTTGTCCAAAAACGGTTTCAAAGTGGAGTAATCCAATAAGATCTTGAAAAAAAGCCTCCTTGTAAGGCATGGTTTTACAGCGACGAAAAACCCTTAGCGGAGATGATTGCCGCGTATTCGCCCGAAGCCAGAGGCAGAAGCGAAAGGGCTTTCGGTACCCACCAGAACCGACTTCCCAAGGAGCTTGCTCTGGCCGGAATCACCAAAATAGAGAGTGCCAATCGCTATTTGGAAGAGATTTATTGCCCCGCTTTTAATCAAGAGTTTAAAAGGATAGCTGCGGAGAAGGGTTCTGCATTTGTCCCTTTTTGGGGGGACAATATAGACGACATTCTCTGCGAACAGTTCGAGCGGCGCGTGGGAAATGATAATTGCGTACAATTTGAGGGACTCAAGTTGCAGATTCCCTCAAACCCGTATCGCATGCATTATGTAAAAGTTCAGGTTCGAGTGCATCGTTATCCGAATGGAAGTTTGGCAGTTTTTCATGGCCCGCGAAAGTTGTCAAAGTATAATGAAAAAAGGGTATTAATCGATTCAAAGGTGGATATGGCAGCGTGATTCCCGTAGTGGTAGCCCGCTGGGAAAATCCCTCCGGATATTTTGGGCCTGCGGGATTTCCCAGCTACTTTGTTTAGTTTCCTATACATTACAAAGTGGACAGTTTACTTGCTATAAAAGCGGACATTTCTATTAGTTGCTAACATAAACAAAGCAACCAATTGACTAAACAGACTTGCATGTCGTACCATCATGCTGCCTCCTTGTTTTTGGCTAAGGGTTTTTCGTCGCTGTAAAACCATGCCTTACAAGGAGGCTTTTTTTCAAGATCTTATTGGATTACTCCACTTTGAAACCGTTTTTGGACAAGAGTGGTTTTAAATATTTTCCCCTGGACCCGTTTCCTGGGCCAACACATGTTGAACTATATCCTCGATCCGCTGGAAATAATGGGGCGGGCCGTCCTGAATTATATCCCCAGTTTTATATTCATCACCCTTCTCATTGTCATAACCCGCTATGTATTAGGGATATTTCGGTCCTTTTTAAATTCGATTGAAAGCGGCATTATTGTCTTGCAAGGATTTGAACCTGAATGGGCACAGCCTACCTTTAAGCTGGTCCGTTATTTCGTTATCGCGCTTTCTTTGGTATTTGCCTACCCTTACATTCCCGGGTCCGGGTCGGACGCTTTCAAAGGCGTTTCGCTGTCTGTCGGTGCTCTTTTTTCCCTGGGCTCTTCATCCGTCATATCCAACATTATCGCGGGTTACACCCTGATCTACCGGCGTGCCTTTAAAATCGGGGATCGCGTGAAAATCAACGATACCATCGGCGATGTGACCAGAATGCGCAACATGGTCACCCACCTGAAGACGATACACAATGAAGAAATTATTATTCCGAATTCGGTGATCCTGGAAGGACAAGTGTTGAACTATTCCAGCCTCCTGCGCGAAAATAAACTTATCCTCTACACGAGGGTGGGTATCCGTTATGAAGTCCCCTGGCGGCAGGTAGAGGCAATGCTGCTCATGGCGGCTGACCGAACGCCGAAGATCTTAAAAAATCCCGCCCTCTTTGTCCAGCAGACGGAACTCGGCGATTTTGCGATTACATACGAATTGAATGCCTATTGCGATGATCCTTGGCAAATGGCAGGGCTTTACACGCAACTGCATCACAATATTCTCGACCTGTTCAACGAATACGGCGTGCAGATCATGACGCCGAGCTACGAAGGTGATCCGGAGAGGGCTAAAGTGGTTGCCAAAGCGAATTGGTATACCGAACCCGCCGGCCCCGGGAGCGATGAAAAGGCTCAGCCCATCGGCGTGACAGTAGGGGCAAGATAGTGTCATGTCAACCTTAAAATGTCGTAAAATGTCGTAAAAAATGATTTATAGTTTCTTCATGATCAATCCGTAACCCAGGAGGCTTGGCTATGAAGAAATACAAAGAAGCACGGGCATGGCAAGAGTTCAGAAACAACCGAAACGCCAAGGTGAATTGGCAGTTTACCACCAAGGATGCTCGGATAAAGTTATCCCGTCTTTATCCGACACTTGGTGCTTGACGAGACAGTAGTCATAGTAGTGAAATGGAATGTTCAGGATGGAGAGAATATCTTTTTGAAGATCATTGAGTTCGGATACAAAGCCATAGCTATTTCCGTCGGGCATGGGTATTTGTCCCCGGACGATATCTTCGAACTCTTTCAGCATGAACTCGCTGCGCGGATTACGGACATCCTTTTTGTTTGATATAAATCCGTCCAGTCCGCGGTCCCGGTTGTCGATATTCTTCCTTGCGGTTCTCTCGATGAGCACCAGCATCTGATTGACTCAAGCTGAATCCATGGCCGATCAATAGAACAGGCATGGGCCTTCTTCCCATCATGTGGTCCACCGCCGCCGGATCGGATGTGATGAAACGCATCGCTTCCCCTATGATCGGCGGACTTGCCACCTCCTTTCTGCTGGAACTCCTCGTATATCCGGCCGTATACAAACTCTGGAAAAGCAAAAAACGCTTCGGGAAGCGCGCGTAAATTGCCTCCCTCGCCGTCCGAATCCGTCGGGATGAATCCGATATGAAGCCTGGTGCGTGGACACCGTGGGACGGCTTGCCGATGCCCGAGGTAGCCATCAATGTATTTGAGATCCTGCTCGGCGTCCTGACCCGCATAAGGAAGAAGAACAGCTCTCAACCGGATTTCGACCTCTCGGCGGCACCCGCCGGCCTCGACGGACCGACTCAGTTAAATTAGGCCAAATCGGTAAAATAAACGGATAAACTGATTGACATTGGAACTCCTCCTGATAAATTATAATCGAATTTGCCCCAGTTTATCGGGATGTGCGCCCCGAAGTTTGGAACGTGGGACACCGATCAACCATTAGCTATAGAGGAGAGGTGCTGTTGCGAGGCGACCGATGACGCCGACAGTTCGCGGCGTCGAATGAGGGGAGACCGATGGAATGGTGTTATAATACGTTGACACGCCCCTCGATGGAAACCCGGGCATGTGCCGGGAAGAGGAAGGACGTGCCGGCATTTTGGAGAAAGAAGGCAAGACGGCGTATTTCGAGGATTAATATTTGAACCTGCCGCCGAAATCAGAAATGTCGATAGCCCGCCGAATCGGATGGATATTGGTAGCCTGTTCATTATGTTTTTTCCTCCTGCCCGCCCTTGGGCTTGGTGCCGGCCCGGCCCCTGCCCAGACACAGGTTCAGGTTGATCTGAGCGGAAAGAACGTTCTGGTCATACATTCCGGCGAAACCAACGGGCCTCTTTTCCAAAGTACCGACAAAGGACTCTCAACAACGCTGGGCTTCGGCGGGTTTTCCGGCCCGAAACTGTTTTTCGAGTCCCTGAGCCTCATCCGGACCCCCGGTGCCGAGTACAGGAAAGCCCTGGCCGAAAAATTTCGCCTGCAGTACGGCCATCGAAAAGTCGACGTGATAATCACCATGTACCCGGAAGCCTTGGCGTTTTTGCTGAAAGATTGCGGAGATATCTTTCCGGATGTTCCCACCATCGCCTTGTACCTGCAAAAGAACGTTGATTTGTCAACTGCGGATCGCACCATCGTCGGGCATACCGCTTCACTCGATATCACGGGAACCCTTGAAATTGCGCTGAGCTTGGTTCCGGGCGTAAAACGCGTCTATGTCGTGAGCGGTAAACACGAAGTTGACAGGCGGATAGAAGCGCAGGCACGTCGCGATTTGAAAAAATGGGAGACCAGGCTTGAATTTCAGTACCTGAGCCACATGCCCTTCGAGGAGATGCTGGCTACCGTCTCCAACGTGCCGCCCGGATCCATTCTTCTGTTGTTGGCTCTTGTTCAGGATATCAAAGGGGCAAAGTACACGACCCCGATAGTTGCCCAAAGATTAAGTCAGGTCTCCGCAGCGCCAATCTTCGGGGTTGTCGACACCGGTCTGGGATACGGGATTGTGGGAGGCAGTCTCCTCGACTCCGAGCGTATCGGCTCGCAGGCGGGGAAACTCGTTCTGGATTTCCTCAGCGGCATTGCGCCGAGGAGGGATGCCTCCGAAATCCTGAAGACGCCTCCCGTACCCATATTCGACTGGCGGCAGCTCAAGCGTTGGCACCTGAGCGAAAGCGCTTTACCGAAGGGAAGCATCATCAGCAATAAGGAGTTCACGATCTGGGACTTCAAGTATCACATGATCGGGATTTTGGCCTTCTGCCTGGCGGAAAGCGTCCTGATCATTTTTCTCGTTGGCCAGATACGCCGGAAAAAGTCGGCCGAGACATCCCTCAGGGAAGCGGAAAAAAAGTACCGAAACATTTTCGAAGGTGCCGTGGAAGGTATTTTTGAAACCTCGCCGCAGGGAAAACCCCTGACGGTCAACCCCACTCTGGCAAGGATCTTGGGATATGATTCGTCCGGTGAGTTTATGTCAAAGATTCAGGACTTGGGACGTCAGCTATACTCAGATCCGGATAAGCGTCTGGAGTTATTGAGGTTGATGGAAAAGCAGGATGTTGTGCTTGGTTTTGAGCTAGAAATAATGCGACGGGATGGCGTGAAAATTTGGGCATCGGTCAGCAGCCGGAGGGTGGTCGGCTCGGGTGGGGAAACGCTCTACTATTCGGGATTCGTTCAAGACATCACCGAGCGTAAACAAGCGGAGAAAACCCTGGAGGATCTGCTGAGGTTTGAACGTTTGGTATCAAACATCTCGGCCGGGTTGGTGAACATATCTCCTGATCAGCTGGACCCTGAGATCGAGGACAAACTGAAACAGATCCTCGAATTCTTTCAGAGCGACCGCTGCGCACTGCTTCAGGTATTGCCGGATAAGACGGAATGGAAGATCACCCATGTTAGCGAACAAGAGATTTTGCCACCGGTTCCCCGGGGGATAAAGCTCCCTGTATCGATCAACCCATGGGCGTACGACAAACTGATTCGAAGGCACGAAGTATTGTCTGTTTCACGCCTCGATGATCTACCGGCTGAGGCGGACGTGGACAAACAGACCTGGATCAAGTGGGGAATTCGATCCAACCTGAACATTCCAATCATCATCGGTGGGTCCGTTGATCATATCATCGTCTTCAATTCGGTGAAAAGCGAGCGGGACTGGCCGGAGGAATTTATCCCGCGACTGCGCCTGCTGGGAGAGATTTTAGTCAATGCCCTGGAACGTAAGCAGACGGAAGAGACATCTCGAAAAAGAGACTGGTTGTTGCGACAGAGTGAAAAAGATCTCCGGCAGCTTGCTGGAAGACTGATTTTCAATCAGGAGCTGGAGCGCAGCCGTTTGGCCCGGGAGCTCCATGATGATCTGGTGCAGCGCTTGGCGGTATTTGCGATCGATATCGGCAAACTCGAAGGGCAATTGCCGACTTTACCTGCTCTTGTTCGGGAGAAACTTCGTGTGATAAAAGAGGGGTTGGTGAAAACTTCCGGAGATGTCCACAACCTCTCGCGCCAGTTGCACCCATCCATCCTGGATGATTTAGGACTGACCAAGGCGGTCGAATCGGAATGCACGAACTTTTCAAGGAGGGAAGGGATAAACGTCGTCTTTAATCATGAGAACATCCGAACGGATATCCCGAAGGATATTTGCCTTTCCCTTTACCGCATTATCCAGGAGGGGCTCAACAACATTTCAAAACATGCCTGTGCAGGAGATGTCTCTGTTTCTTTACAAGGCAAGGCGCATGACGTTTTGTTATCGGTGCAGGATAACGGCATTGGATTCGATCCGGTGGAAGTTAAGTATAAACCGGGACTGGGGCTCTCAAGCATTCGTGAACGGGTCAGGCTGATCAATGGGGAGCTTGCCATTCACTCCCAGCCGGAAAAGGGAACCCTGATCTCCGTCAGAGTTCCTTTGAAGTTGTAACAACGGGGTTTAATGAAGGAGGACGCATGAAAAAACCACGGGTGCTGTTGGCGGATGATCATAAGATCGTCCTCGAAGGGATGAAAAGCCTTCTGGAGGGCGAGTTTGAAATTGTGGCAAGCGTTGAGGATGGTCGGGCACTTGTGGATCAGGCGGCCGCACTCCGTCCGGATGTGATTGTGGCGGATATTTCGATGCCCCAGCTCAACGGTATTGAAGCGGCTCGCCGGATTAAAATAACCGATAAAAATATTAAAATCGTTTTTCTAACCATGCACCCGGACGTAACCTATGCTGCGAGCGCCTTCGAGGCGGGTGCTTCCGGTTTTGTCCTGAAACACTCGGCTCCATCCGAGCTGGTTACGGCGATCCATGAAGCCATGAAGGGGCGAACGTATATAACCCCCCTGATCGCGGGAGACCTTATCCGCACCTATCAGGAAGGGGTTTCACCGGAAAAGTTTCTGTTGAATAAGATAAGCCCTCGGCAGCGGGAGGTTTTACAGCTCCTGGCCGAAGGTAGGTCCGCCAAAGAAATCGCATCCGTTTTGAATGTTTCAACCCGGACGGTTGAATTTCATAAATACAAGATGATGGAACAGCTCAATATCAAGACCAGCGCCGAATTGGTCCAGTTCGCCGTGAAACACGGCATCGTCTCGGTATAACGTATAGCGGTTGGCGACACCCCATTCGCCCCCATCAATCCGGAGATGACGCGAGTTTTTGGGTTCCTCGTAAAAATCCCTCCTGAACATCGTAACTTTACTAGTAGCCGATCCGTAAAGTTTTCCCCTGAACCGAGTAATTACCCCGGTTGTTTTATGATCGCCGTCTCTATACCCTAAGTTTCAACATGACCAAATTAATTGGATCTGTTGGTACCGGACGCCGCAGTCTTGATACCTTTGGCGGAAGCGATTGTATGGGGCAAGAGTGGTGGGTCGCTATTCAAATTTTCCTGAAACCATAGAGAAAATTATCCGGACAACGCCCGGAGGGGCAAAAACATCTTGAAAAAAAGCCGCATCATGCTCGCTGATAAACATGCAAACATGCTGGGAGGGATATGCCGCCTTCTTGAAGATGAGGCCAAGACGGTTTTGATGGTGGCCGACGAGAGGTCGCTCTATGATGCCCTGGAAAGCTTCCATCCCGATGTGGTGTTGGTTGATCAGTCGCTTCCATTTTCAGGGGGAATAAACATTGCATCGGCGCTCAAAAGAGATTTTCCCAACATAAAAATCATTATTCTGAGCCTCCATGAAGAAAGATCAATAATAAAAGACGCGATGGCGGCAGGAGCCGATGGCTTTGTTTTAAAGCGAAGAGCAGTGATCGATTTGATTCCAGCCATCCGGGAAGTCCTTGAAGGCCGGAAATACATTTCATCGCTTATGAATGGCGTGTCGTGATCGGAAATCAGATTCAGGTGATTTTGCGCTTAAAAGATCTTGGATAGAAACGAGTTCGAGGCATCCGGAATCGTGAAAGGCGCGGTCCCGGTGAAATTTGCGCCGCTTCACGGCAGCGCCCAAACATAAAGGAGACTGATCATGGAAGAGAAAGTGGTGTTGAAAGGCAAGACTAAGGCCAAGGGGAGAGCAGAAGGCGAGGCTCTGGTAAGCGAGATGCCTCTAAGTTGGGCCCCGTGTTCCATCCTGAATAATGGAATCATCAAGATGGTCGGAAACCCGATGAGTGGTCAAAGCGTGAAGGACAAGATTGTGGTCTACCCGACGGTGACCGGCTCCACCTCCGGCGCCTTCGGGTTGCTGTTCAAGGTCAGGGGATCCAAGCAGGGCCCTGCAGGCATCATCTGCCAGGCTGTCCATGGCATTGATGTCGGCGGCGCCGTCGCAAGCAGGATTCCCGCCGTGGACAGTCTCGACACCGATCCATTGAAGGCCATCAAGAGCGGCGACTGGGTGACCATCGAGGCAGACGGCTTCGACAAGCCGGCCATCGTTACCGTAACCCGGAGGGGGTAGCTTCTCCCAACGAAATTGGAACGACGACTTTAGAAAAGGAGACAATCATGAAGCTTACAAAATACGAACGAGAAATGCTCGACGGGGTTCACGGCGAGGCCAAGAAGCTCGCCATGGAAGGACTGATGGCCTTTGGCGAGGCTGTTGAGGCTGAAGAAATGGTAAAGCTGTCCTTTATTCACTACATCGGCTGCCCCAAAGGCTTTCCGAAAGACTCACCGGAATATGAACAGTTCGAGTGGGGGCAAGGCCTGGTTCTGGAGCCCTTCTGGGATATGGGCGCCAAGGTATCCGATGATCCCAACCTCGTTTGCTGCATGGACCCCTACGTCCTTCAAATCGACGCGTATGAGAAGGAGGGAATGCCTTGGAACAACAAGTATTTCAAGATGTCGAAGACCGTTTATGAAGCCGTCAAGGAAGGCTACAATGCCCTGCATAAGATGGGCTGGCTGCCGACCTACTCCTGCACGCCCCACTTCAACAGCGCTTTTCCTCTGCACGGGGAATACGCCGCCAGTTGTGAATCGAGCTGCGCCTGCTACCTCAACACCATCCTCGGCGTCAAGACGAACCGGGAGAGTGCCGTGGCTGCCCCGTATGCGACAATCACCGGCTGTATCCCGAAGTACGGAATGCTGCTGGACGAGAATCGCCTACCGAAAGTGATTTATGAACTGGACGATGACATCAAACTCAACCTTGTGGATGATCCGGCCGACTGGGCTGCATTAGGCGGCGCCATTGCAAAGCGGGCCAACAACCGGCTTCCGGCTGTGCTCAATATGCCTCCCCGCTTGATGCCCTCGGCCGCCAAGGCTTTGTGCGCCTGCGCTTCCCCCGGCATGAACGATCCGATGCTGCATCTGATCGGCATCACGCCCGGCTCCCCGACGCTGGAGGCCGCCTTCGGGGGCAAGGTGCCCAAGGACGTGGAACGTATTCCCCTCTCCCTCAAGGATGTGAAGGCGATGTATGCGGAGCTGCGTACGGCCAAAACCGACAAGGTGGATATCGTCCACATGGGTTGTCCGCTGCTGATCTACGAGGAAATCCATCAGATCGCCCAAGCCATCAAGGGCAAAAAAGTGCACAAAGACGTCATGCTCTGGGTGCAGACCGATACGCCGAGCTACCACATGGCGAAGCATTACGGGGATGCCAAGATCATCGAGGACGCCGGCGGCAAGATCTATCACCAAGTCTGCTGGGGTATGAATGCGTTGAGTGTGGACTGGGGTAGCGACTTCAACGTCGCCACCAACAGCTTCAAGCAGTTCAAGATCTTTGGCGGCCTGGGACAC
This sequence comes from Desulfobacterales bacterium, assembly GCA_034003325.1. Lineage (NCBI taxonomy): Bacteria > Pseudomonadati > Thermodesulfobacteriota > Desulfobacteria > Desulfobacterales > Desulfobacterales bacterium. The sequence continues at coordinate 75,275 of JAVEYW010000015.1, read as the reverse complement.
GGGGTCATATTCGCCAGCCTGCCCGAACTGATCAACGCGGCGGTGACCGGGAAGTATGATTCCACCCGGTGGGATGAACCGCTTGAGATCGACAGAGTGATTCCCGATCCCAGCATCGACGACATTGAGGAGTTCAGAGGAAAACATGAAATCTTTTAAGTGAAAATCGGTGTGGGGCTTCCCTGCCTGACTGCGGGGGAGAAGTCCCGCTGCCGTGTGATGTCACTCATAGGCGAAGGCTTTGGGGTTCGTAAGGAGTATAAGATGGCAGGAAGAAACATATGAAAAAGGGAGGTACAATGGGTATGGAAACCGCACAGGTACTATCAGCACAAGAACAGGCCATTCTCGAGGGCAAGAAGGTCTTGCACGGCACCGTGACCGACCGGGTCCTCAGAATGTTCGACGCCATTCGCACCTACGGCCCCCCCCGCGTCACCCTGGATCGGGCGGTCTACTTCACCGAGTCTTTCAAGGTCACTGAAGGCCAGCCGCTGGTTCTGCGCTGGGCCAAGGCCCTGAAGAACATCGCGGAAAAAATGACCGTCACCATCTTCGACGATGAGCTGATCGTGGGCCGGCCCAACACCTGGTTCGGGCGGTATTCTCTGGTCTTTCCCGAACTGGACGGCAGCATCATGAAAGCGGGAGCGGAAGCATTCATTGCGGCTAAAGGGGCTCCGGACGCTGTTGCCGTCACCGAGGAAGACAAGAAGATCATTGACGAGGTTCTCTTCCCCTACTGGAATGGCAAGGACTTTACCCCTAATTTCGTCAGGGCGCTGCCTCCTGAAAGCCGGGCCATGAACTACGGGCGGGATCCGGAGAACGTCGGGAGCAAACAGACGTTCGTGGTCGTCAGTACTTCCACCATGCGGCATTCCCAGAACTGGGTCCTTGATTTTGAGAAGATGCTGAAGCGCGGCTGCAAGGGCTTGCGCGAGGAAGCCAAAGCACGGCTGGCCGCGCTGGAGCATCCGCGGGATATTGTCCTCAAAGGGCCATTCTACGAAGCGGCGATCATCACCTGCGACGCATTGAGCCTGTTCGCGAAGCGTTACTCGGAGTTGGCCGCCCAGATGGCAGCCCAGACGAAAGATGTGCAGCGCAAGAAGGAACTGGAGGAGATCGCGGCCATCTGCGCGTGGGTTCCGGAAAATCCGGCGCGCACTTTCCGGGAGGCGATCCAGTCCCAGTGGTTCACCCAGCTTTTCTCGCGCTTTGAGGAGATGGTCGGAGGAGATATCAACTCAGGCCGGATGGACCAGTATTTCTATCCCACGTACAAAAAAGACCTCGAGGAGGGCCGGATCACGCCGGAAGCGGCCCGGGAGCTGTTCCAGTGCCTCTGGTTGAACATCATGCAGTGCATTCAGTCTTCGATGTCGCCCGCCTTTGCCAAGGGCCGCGAGGGATTCTCCCACCACGAGACCGTAACCATCGGCGGCCAGACCCCCGACGGTTTCGACGCCACGAACGAGCTTTCCTATGTGTTGCTGGAATCGACCCGGGCGCTCAAGTGCAGCTACCCGGAGCTGGGAGTGCGGATTCATGCCAATACCCCCGACAAGTTCCTGCATGCCGTGGCTGAGGTCATCAAGGACGGCAAAGGCTCGCCCAAACTGCTGAACGACGAGTTCATGGTGCCGTGGTTTATGAGCAACGGCATCGTGAGAAAAGAAGCCCTGGATTACGCCATATCCGGATGCAGCGAATCGCGTCTGCCGAACCGCGAAACCCACAAGACCGGAAATTCCGGCATCAATTACGGCGCTGTCATTGAGATGACGCTCCGGGACGGCAGGATGAAAATCCATCAGGACGAGCAATTCGGCTTGAATACAGGCGATCCGAGGACCTTCAAGACGTATGACGAGGTGTGGAATGCCTTCAAGATGCAATTGGAGAATGTTACCAAGCATTGCATGATACAGACTACCACGGCAGTCACCCTGAAGCCCAGGTATATCGCGGCTCCGCTGGCCTCCCTGATGCATGATTTGGCCATGGAGCAAGGCCGGGATCTCCACACACACGCGGATTACTTCCCGGGGGGGCTGGATGCGGGCTGTATCGACGGGCTTGGCGGATTCGCCACCTGCATTGACTCCCTGGCAGCGATCAAGCACCTCGTCTATGACACGAAGAAGCTGACCTGGGACCAGCTCCTGGAGGCCCTGGAGTGCAACTGGGAAGGCAGGGAAGCCATTCGCCAGATGTGTCTCAATGCCCCCAAGTACGGCAACGGCATCGAGTGGGTGGACGCCATCGGCTACCATATCCAGCGCACGGTTATGGAATACGCCCACAAGTATCCCAAGCCCCATGGTCAGAGTTACAATATGCGCATCATTCCGATCACCTTCCACAACCCCTGCGGCAAGGCGACCATGGCCACGCCGAACGGCCGGCCGGCCGGAGAATTCCTCTCCGACGGGATTGTTCCCTCCCACGGCTGCGACACCAAGGGGCCCACGGTGACGCTCCAGTCCATCGCCAGGGCGACCTGCCAAATCTACAAGGAGCATCGCGAAGACCTGCTGAATATGAAAATGGCCCCCGCGAATGTGGCCGGGGAAGAGGGGACTCGCCGGCTGATGCATCTTATCCGCGCCTGGTGCAGTCAGAAACATGCACATATTCAGTTCAATATCCTCAATAAGCAATCCCTGCTGGACGCGCAGAAAAATCCGGAAAAATACCGGGATCTCGTCGTTCGGGTTGCCGGCTACTGCGCGTATTTCACCGAACTTTCGCCCTCGCAGCAGGCGGAGATCATCGCGCGGACGGAAGAGCAAATGGGCTGAGCTGTGAGAAGGGCCAACAAGATTAAGGCACCAATCGGATTCTCCGAATTGACCAGGCCATCCGGCGCCCGATAACGGACACCGGAAAATAAAATCGGCGCTGCGTTGCCGACAAAGGAAGCAGCGCTAATCACAGAAGGAGATAACATATGGAAACAAGGATCGTTTTAACAGGCATTGCCCGGTCGAAAGGCAAAGCGAAAGCCGAAGCGATGGTGTTCAGCCATCGCTTTGGATGGGCGTTCAACCACGTCGGCAACGAGGACGGCAAAATCCTGACGGCCGGCTGGGATAACCTGGGCCAATCCGTGGAGGGCAAGATCGTGGTATATCCCACCGTGACCGGCTCCACCAGCGGCGCTATCAGCCTGTACTACAAGGTCAAGGAGTCCAAGCACGGCCCCGTGGCCATCATCTGCCGGGAGGTCTTCCCCTTCGATATCAGCGGCGCCATTGCCGCCGAGATTCCGGCCGTGGACAATTTGGACCAGGACCCGATCACAACCATCAAGAACGGCGACATGGTTGAGATCGACGCGCCAGCGGTCGGCAAGAAGGCCACCGTCACGATCACCCGCAAGGGTGCGTAAGGCTCGCGCAAAGACAGTCAACTGAAAGAAAGGAGATTTGAATATGAGTATGAAACTTACCAAAAAACAACAGGAAATGCTCGACGGCAAGCATGGCGAATGCAAGCAGTTCTGTATGGAAAAACTCGTGGACTTCGGCGAAGCGGTCGAGTCTACGGAAATGGTGGACCTCACGCTCGTGCTCAACGAGTGCCCCATCTGGTCGAAGGACCGCAGGAACCCGGCAACGTTGGCGAAGCTCAATGCCTACGACCTGGGACACAGCCCGCTCTATGATCCGATCTTCGCCATGAAGGACGCGCACGTCGCCGACGAAACCGGCACTGCCTGCGGAAACGATCCCTATTTGTGCCAGTTGGACAAGGTCGAAGAAAAGGGCTACCCGTGGAACTTCGAGATCCCGGGCAAGGGCAGCTTCAAGCTCGATCCGGAAATGGTGCGGGATTACAAGGCGGGGTATGACAAGCTGCATGAGCATGGCTGGCTCAACTGGTCCTCGTGCAACACTTATCTCAATACCCGCATCCCCAAGATGGGGGAGTACTGTGCCAGCTCGGAGTCCAGTGCGGCGTGCTACATCAACACCGTCCTGGGTGCAAGGACCAATCGGGAATCCCCCGTCAACACCGTATACTGCGCCTACACCGGCTGCCTGCCATTGTATGGCAGCCACCTGGACGAGAATCGGGCGGCCAAGTGCATCGTGGAGTTGGATGACGAAGTTCGCGATAACGTCAAGGGCATGGCCGATTTTGGCGCCCTGGGCGCCTGCATCGCGGCGAAGGCGGGAAACCGGATCATGGCAGTGCTCAACCTGCCGAAAATCATGTTCCCGGGCGCGACCAAGAATCTGATCTCCTGCGCTTCGCCCGGCATGAACGATCCGATCCTGCATCTGATGGGCATCACGCCGGAATCACCGACGCTGGAAGCCGCGTTCAAAGGCAACATGCCCAAGAACCCGGAACGGTTCAAGGTGACGATGGACGACATCGTTGAGATGTACCACTACCTCAACAACCTGGCGCCGGCGCCCGGCCCGAAAGACGCGAAGCCGGTGGATATCGTGATTGTCGGTTGTCCGCACGCGACTTGGGATGAAGTCCGCGAGATCGCCCGCCTGGTGAAGGGCAGGAAGATCAAGGAGGGCGTGCAGCTTTGGGTGCAGACCGACACGCCGACCTACTTCATGGCGCAGCACTACGGCGATACCAAGAGCATCGAGGATGCCGGCGGCAAGATCTACCACCAGACCTGCATGTGTATGCTCCCATTCCGGCACTTCCCGAAGAACTGCACCGTCGCAACGAGCAGTTTCAAGTACACGAAGCTGTGCGCGGGCTTTGGGGCGGAGGGAACGACCTGGATCTACGCCAACCCGGAGGCCCTCGTCAATGCGGCGGTCACCGGCGTGTTCAAGCCGACCGCGCGCTGGGATTACTGGAGCCAGCCAAAGGAAAATCGGTTGGCCAGCGAAAAGGATAAGCCGCTGTATGACGGCATCCAGCCGATGGTCTCCTAAGAGCGGATGCTGCCTTTCGAGATTTACCGGGCGCCCCTGGCAACCGGGGCGCTCAGTGTGACAAAGATTTGGAGAGGTTCACCAGGCCTTTATTCGCCCGGGGAAGGTTGCGATGATTGCTGTTGATGGTGGGTTGCATCCATGAATAAAGAAACAAAGGATTGAGGGCTAATCATGAATAGTCCAAAGATGAGAACAGAGATTCCGGCGTCCATCACCACGCCTGACCAAGTTGAGACCTCGCTGGGCACGCTGAGGTTTTTCGACGGTCTTCCGGACGCCGACACCGTTCGGAAGGTCTACGACAATCTCGATCTGATTCGCGGAGTGGACGTCTTCCTCAATACGATGTCAGCGGCCTCGGCCCTTGCCAACATCGAAGGATTGAAAAGTGTGGGTTGCGATATATTCTCGGCGGTCATCCACGAGAATCGGGTGGACGCCAAAACGCTTCTGCTGACCCCGAACACCCAGACGGCGACGCTCTGGGCACACATGAACCTGAAGGACGGCCCAGTGGTTGTCGAAGTGCCGCCGGGCGTGCTCGGCCTTGCTGACGATCTGTGGATGCGCTACATCATCGACCTGGTTCTTGCCGGACCGGACAAGGGCAAAGGCGGGAAGTACCTCTTCCTGCCGCCGGTTTACGACGGCCCGGTGTCAGAGGACTACTTTGTGGCGCGATCCCGCACCTATCACGTGTGGTATGGTTTGCGCGGTTTCGCGGTCAATGGCGACTTGGGTCCGGTAGTGAAGACCTTCAAAGAACAGTTTAAGGTCTACCCGCTCGCTCGAAAAACGAACCCGCCCCCGATGACGTTTATCAATGGTTCCGGTCTGTACTTTAACACGATCCAATCGACCGACTTCAACTTCTTCGAGGAGATCAACACCGTCATCCAGGAGGAGCCCGCCGACGCAGCCGACCCCGAGATTCTTGGACAGCTTGCGGCGATCGGCATCGTGAAGGGCCGGCCGTTTGCGCCGGACAAGCGAATGGAAAAGATTCTCACGGATGCGGCGGCGATCGGAAACGCCACCGGCCGGGCTCTCACCTTCCGCCCGCGGGACACCGCCAACTATTTCTACCCAGGCGAATCGTCGTGGACCGAGCCCTTCGTCGGCGGCAGCCATGAGTTCATCCGGAACAACGTTCGGCTGCTTGATGCGCGCGCCGGTTTCTTCTATTTCGCGACCGGGATTTCTCCGGCAATGGCCGTGAAGATTGTCGGCGGCGGGTCGCAGTATGCCGTGGCCACTCTGGACGCGGAGCGCAACTACCTTGACGGTGGAAAGACCTATCGTCTTCATCTGCCGCCGAACGTGCCGGTCAACCGATTTTGGTCGTTGATTCCCTATGACACCCAGACACGCTCGGTGTTGCAGACAGATCAGCGCGACACGGCGCTGACCAGCGAATCCGGAACAGTGAAAGCAAACGCAGACGGATCCGTAGATGTGTACTTCGGACCGGAAGCCCCGGCCGGCAAGGAAAGCAACTGGATACAAACCATGCCCGGAAAAGGCTGGTTCACGATGCTTCGTCTTTACGGCGCGCTCGAACCCTGGTTCAATAAAACGTGGCGTCCAAGGGAAATCGAGTTATTGGGTTAAGACGCAGTCCGATACAATTGTGAAAGGAAAGGACGATGCAACCGGTTGAGAGGGCGTTGGATGTGGCTTTGATCGTCATGCAGAATGGCGGCTCAACGGCGATGGCGGATCGGACCTTTCAGAATGTCATCAAAGGATGCAAACAGAACAGCGTTACCGCGGCATGGCGGCTGGATTTCGTGGCGGCAAACTGTGTAGCGGAAGGACGGTCTTCAACGATCCTGCGGCCGGTCGGCCCGATCGGCGTCAACCTGAATCGCGCCTCCGAAGCAGAGATCCTTGGCGAGCGGGTGGCAAGAGGAGAGGTCGGCACTGCGGCCCTTGATGCCGAGATCGAGCGCATTAAGGCACTTGCCACTCCCTATAATCGGTGGGTGATGGTAGCGGCCGCAGCCTGCACCGCGGCGTTTTTTTCCCGGATCCCCGGGGGGGATTGGGGGGCACTCGGCATAGCCTTTGCGGCTGCGGGTGTTGGGCAGTTTGTCCGGTCCCTGCTTCAGTCCCGGAGGCTCGCAGTCGCACCCGTGACGCTTGTCTGTGGAGTGCTTTCTGCTTTTATTGCCTGTATCGGGCTGCGGATGGGTCTGAGCCAGACGGCGCCGGCGACGCTGATTGCGTCGGTTATCTACATGGTCCCGGGTCTCCCGTTAATCAACGGATTTGTTGGCATGGTATCCCAAAAATATATGTTTGTGGGATTGGAACGGATAGCCGCTGCCGTGTTTTTGTTTCTGGTCCTGGCGGTTGCCATTGCGCTCGCCATTGCTGTCGTCGAGTAAGAAACAGGAAAAGGAAAATGGACCTCTTGGCAATTCTTATGAATAGTCTGTGGGCGGGCCTTTTCGCCGGCGGCCTGGGGATTCTTCTCACGGCGCCGCCTCGATACATTGTCCCCGCATTTCTCAGCGGTTTTGCCGGGCGTTTCGTTCGTGATGCATTCATGAGTTGGGGAATGAATCAAAACTGGTCGACCGCGGTTGCCGCCGCCGTTGTTGTCTGGGTCGCAGTGATCCTCATCCGCGGGCATGAGGTATCCCCTGTTGTCATGATCAGCGGGGTCCTCCCGCTCGGCGCCGCCGTAGCCATGTTCAATGGAATTGTGGAACTGATGAGGGTTTCAAGCATTCAAGGAGAGGCCCTCAGCGGCGCATCGGTCGCATTGATTGCCAACATGGGCAAAGTCTTTACCACATCTTTGGCTATCGCGCTGGGGCTTGGAGCGGGCGTGGCCATCACCCGACTTTTCAGACGGGAAGGGGAATAAATGGAACTTAAAGGTAAGACAGCCATCGTAACCGGTTCAGGAAGAGGGATCGGCGAGGGAATAGCACTTGTCCTCGCCCGGGAAGGGGCAAATGTCGTTTTGACCGCCAGAAAAATGGACGAGATCGCAGCGGTCGCTAAAAAGATAGAGTCCCGGGGCGGAGGGGCCATGGCCTTCACGGCCGATTCCGCCAGGAAAGCCGATGTTCATGCCATGGCCGCAGCAACGGTCAAGCGGTTCGGGGCTATCGACATCCTGGTGAACAATGCCGGAATTGAAGGCACTCCCGGGCTGGCCAAGGATCTTTCGGAGGAGCAGTGGGACCGGGTTTTGGGCGTTAATTTAAAAGGTGTCTTCCTCTGCTGTCAGGCGGTCATTCCGCAAATGATGAAACAGAATAAGGGCCGCATCGTGAACATCGCCTCCACCGCAGGGATCAGGATGACCTTTTTCGGAAGTCTTGATTACACGGTTTCCAAGCACGGCGTGACAGGCCTGAACCAGCACCTTGCCTGGGAACTGGCGGATTCCAATATCACCGTCAACACGGTTTGTCCGGGCGGCGTTCAAACCCCGCTGATGGAAGCGGGGACAACGCCCGAGTACAGGGAGATGACGGTCAAGAGGTTGGTTCCGCTGGGCCGTTTTACCACGATCGAAGAGATCGGCGAGGCCGTGAGCTTTCTCGCCAGTGATCGCGCCGGCATGATCACCGGTCAGATGCTGGCTGTGGACGGGGGGATGCTTACCGGCTTCGGAGAGGATCTGCGGGCCGTGGTCCGGAAACGAATGGAAGATATGAAAGCCGGCGGCAACCACTGATATCGAAAGGGAGTTCAATCATGACAACACAAATAAAACGCATTGCCATCAATTTTGGCGGGGGCTATGTCCCCGGGCTCAACGCCGTCATCACGGGTGCGGTCCTGGCAGCGAGCGAACTGGGCTGTGAGACCGTGGGCATCCGCGATGGATACGAAGGCCTTCTATTCCCCGACCGTTACCCCGATGGTGGACTGGTGAAGCTCATCCCCCAAAAAGTTGACAACCTCGCCGGAACAGGCGGGTGCATCCTGGGTACCGCGGCCCAGAGCGATCCCTTCCATGTCCGCACCATCAACACGGAGAATATGGTTGAGGAACTGGACCGGTCCGATGAGCTTATAGGGATGATCCAGAAGGAGAATATCGATGCGGTCATCTCCGTTGTCGGCGCCAGGGCGCTCAGCATTCTCTGGAAACTCAGCAAAAAAGGACTCAAGACGATTTGCGTGCCGAAGTCGATCGAAAACGATGTGGCGGCCACGGTGCGATCTTTTGGGTTCAACAGCGCTCTGAGCTTCATGGCTGAAATGCTTGAACGGTGCCGGCAGGCGGCTCAGTCAGCGCGGCGGATCGGGGTCATCGAGGTTTTGGGGGAACGCGCGGGATGGCTGGCGCTGCAGGCGGGAATGGCCGTTTGCGCCGATGCCGTCCTCATCCCCGAGATTAACTACGACCTTCGCAAGGTCGCGGCGAAGCTGCAGGAGAAGGCAAAAGCCGGGCAAACGTTTGGGCTGGTGGTGGTGGCCGAAGGCGCAAAACCGTTGGCCGGCCTCAATGCACCTGCCATGACCTCGGATCCGAAAATGAAAGCCGCGCTCTCCCCCGGAGCCGCGGGCGACGAGGGCTTCCATGTCATCGAGCGATCCGGCCGGGTTGCCGCAGAGGTCGCCCTTGAGATCCAGCGATTGACCGACCAGGAGACCTACCCCATCGTTTTGGGGCATTTGGCCAAAGGCGGAACCCCGACGGTTGTCGATCGCCAACTGGGGCTGGCCTATGGCGCCGGTGCGGTGCGCGCCCTGAAAAACGATCAGAACGGCGTCATGGTGGTCTTCCAGCCGCCGGACCTGAAGTTCGTGCCCATGGCCGAGGCCATCAACAAATATAGGACCGTACCCGCGGACAGCGAGTTCGTTCAGATCGCGCGGGCGCTGGGAATCTCTCTTGGAGACTGAGGAGAAACAATCATGGAGAATCGGCAAATGAACACAACACCTCCGACGGCACTGGTCCTGAACATTCAGCATTTTTGCACCCACGACGGCCCAGGCATCAGGACGACCGTTTTCCTTAAAGGTTGCTCCCTCCGCTGCAAGTGGTGCGCCAATCCCGAGAGCATCTACCCGAAGCCGGAGCTTGGGTATAACCCCGGCAAGTGCATCGGGGAAAAACAATGCGGGTTCTGCCTGAAGAATGTCTGCCCGGAGTCGGCCATTTATGTGGTCGGATCCGGCGATCGGGCGGACGATAAGGTGCGGATCAACTGGGACCTGTGCACCAACTGCGGTCAGTGCGTTCCCGTCTGCCCGGCCAATGCGCTCTACATGTTCGGACAGGAAATGACGGTAGACCAGGTGCTCGACGAGGTGGAGCAGGACAGTGCCTTCTACCGCGAATCCGGCGGCGGGATGACGGTGAGCGGTGGCGAATGCCAGCTTCAGGCCGATTTCATGGCGGCCCTCCTGTCCGGAGCCCACCAGCGCGGAATCAACACCGCGATCGAAACAGCGAGCAATGTGCCATGGACTTTTATGGCCAAGGTCCTGCCTCATGTCGATACCGTGCTCCACGATATCAAGTTGACCGAACCGGAGCGCCACAAGAAGTGGTGCGGGGCGGACAACACGCGCATCCGTGCCAACCTCATACGGGCCTATGATACATTTCCGGATAAGCAGTTCATCGCCCGTACGCCGCTCATCCCGGGTGTCAACGATGATGAAGAGCACATTCGGGCAACCTTGGCGTTCATCAAGCCATACAAGAACGTGGTGGATTACGAACTGCTGCCCTATCACCGCTTCGGTGAAGGCAAATATGATTTTTTGGGGAAAGTTTACGAAATGATGGACTTTGCTTCGCCGACGCCGGAAACCGTCAAACGTCTGCAGGCGATCATAGACGAGGCCTTCGGCCGCAGCGGCACGCCGGCGCGTAGTTGACGGTTAAGGTGAAAGATGCTGATGGCTGGCGACTGATCACGGGTCTATGGCTGAGCGGAAGGAATCGTGAATGAATAATGATATAATTAAGCTCGAAGAATTGAAAATGGTTGATAAACTTGCGATCCAGCGTACGATTCATGCGGAACGCAGTACGCTCCTGGCCTGGGTACGCACATCGCTATCGTTGATCGGTTTTGGCTTTACCATATTCAAGGTCCTCCAATATGTGTTAAAGGAGGGTACCTCATTATTGATGCGACCTGAGACCCCCAGAAATGTCGGGCTGTTTCTGCTTCTCACGGGAACCATACCCCTGCTTTTAGCGATCATTGAATACGTCCGGGGAATAAAACGATTGGGCTACAAGGGCAATATGCTCCTGGAGCCGAATTTTCTGGCCGCCGGCGCCATCTTTTTGTTGGGGGCAATTCTGATCCTTACCATTATCTTACGCATAAGCTTTTTATGACAGAGAAAGAGGGCCGCTGATAGTGGCGCGTCGCCTTGGTGTATCGACTGGTGAAAAAGGAGGTAAGCTGTGATCGAAATAATGAATAAGCTGTTACCGATTACCATCGTCATCTTCATGTTCGGCAACTTGCTGGAGATGGGGCTCAAGCTCAAGCTCGATGAGGCCCTCCAAGCCTTGCGCAACGTGCGTTTCGTGACACTGAGCTTGATCTGGTGTTTTGTCCTTGGCCCGCTCTTTGCCGTTTTGCTCACGAAAATCCTGCCGTTGGCTGAGCCGTACGCCCTCGGTCTGATCCTGCTGGGAATGGTGCCATGCGCGCCGTTCATGCCGATAGTGGCGCAAAAGGCACGCGGGGACCTGGCTTACGTGGCGACTTTCATGCTGCTGGCCGCGGTGGGCACGGTGGTATACATGCCGCTCATGGTCCCGGTGTTGTGCAAGGGGATCACTGCGGATACCTGGACCATCGCCAAGCCCCTCGTATTATTCATTGCATTCCCGCTGGCGCTCGGAATAGCAGTACGTCGTGCCGCGGAACCGTTTGCCGAAAAGGCCCATCCGATCGTTAAGAAAGTGACGGGGATTGACACCCTACTCCTGCTGATCATCCTCTTGTTGGCCAATTGGAGGGACTTTCTTGGCGCGGTCGGGACTTACGCGATCGCAACCCAGTTCGTCTACTACGGCGTATTGGCGGCCGCGTCGTACGGGGTAGGCTTCGGGCTTTCCCATGGTCAGAAGAGTGTCCTCGCTCTCGGCGTTTGCACGCGGAACACCGGGCCCGCCATTGCCCCGTTGTACGCTGTGGCCGGCGCGGATCAGCGCGCCATCACGATGTGCGTTATGTCGGTCTATATTGGGGCCATCGTTGGATTCGCCACAGCCCGGGTGCTGTCGCGCTTGAGCGCGGCAAGTGATCCGGCCGGCGATACGCATTCATATTGATGCAAATGTTGGACAACAGGCTTCAGATAACAACCTAAGGGAAACGGGCATGGACAAAACAATTTTAAATGCGGTGGTCACCCTGCGTAACGAGGTTTCACCCTGGCTGATGATCCTGCAGGTCGTACCGGATGGTTGGGATTTTCCCGACTATGTACCCGGCCAGATAACTTCCCTGGGATTGTTCGGTTCGGCACCCCGCTGCGCCCTTGCCGAACCCGAAAGAAATCCCGTGGATCCGGAAAAATTGATCAAACGTGCCTACAGCATCGCCTCGTCTCCGGTGAACCGGGATTTTTTGGAATTCTACGTGGCCCTGGTTCCGAGCGGTACGCTGACGCCTCGTCTGTTCAACCTGAAGATCGGCGACCGCATTTGGATGTCCCAAAGGGCGGTCGGCAATTTCACCTACGACGATTCGAAAGTGCCCGAGGAAGCCGACCTGGTTCTGATCACCACCGGTTCCGGTCTCGCGCCCTTCATCAGCATGCTGAAAACCCACTTGAAGTTCCCGCCCCAGCGCCGGATAGCGATCATTCATGGCGTGCGACATTCGTGGGACCTGGGTTACCGATCGATCCTGATGGCCATGGAGAACCTTCGCACCAACTTAATCTACCTGCCGGTTGTCAGCCGGCCGCAGGAGGAGCCGGTTCCCTGGAAAGGTGCGACGGGTCATGTCCAGGATGTATGGAAAAGCGGGGTAATTGAGAAGGCATGGGGTTACCGACCGGTGCCGGGAAATGTGCATGTTTTCATGTGCGGCAGCCCCCATATGAGTGAATCCATGTTCGCGATACTGCAGCAAGAGGGATTCAAAAAGGACGGTAAGGGCGATCCCGGGCAGATTCACGTAGAGAAATATTGGAGATGATCTTCCTTCCCTTCCAGGACGCTTTCCACATCGACGGGAGGTTGAAAATTCGTCTTCAACTTCTGTCATAAGAGAGGGAAAAGCAGTGCGTATATGTCGAATGAAGGCTTTCTTTTGGCTGGTCACGCTGATGGTAATCACCACAACCTTGGCCTTTCCAGCACATGCCCGGGCGGCGGATCAAGCGGCTGAACTGGCCAAAAAACTGGCGAATCCGATCGCCAGCCTGATCAGTGTGCCGGCGCAGTATAACTACGATGAGTACGGCGGATCGAACGATGGCGCTTCGGTAAGCCGGCTGAACATTCAACCGGTTATCCCGTTTTCGCTGACCGACCAATGGAACGTGATTACCCGAACCATTGTGCCCTTGATTGACCAGCACGGTTTCCCGGTCGATGCAATGAACGAGACGGGCCTTGGCGATATCGTGGCCAGCCAGTTCTTCTCGCCGAAAGCGCCGACCGCCGGCGGGTGGATCTGGGGCGCCGGCCCGGTCGAGTTGTTGCCGTCCGCAACCGACGAGATGCTCGGCGGTGAAAAGTGGGGGCTGGGCCCGACCGTGGTGGTGCTGAAACAACAAGGTGCCTGGACGGTCGGCATGTTGGCCAACCATATCTGGTCCGTGGCCGGCGACGACGACCGGGCCGATATCAATGCCACCTTCCTGCAGCCGTTTTTAAGCTACATCACCAAGACCAAGACGACCCTGACGTTGCAAACGGAATCCACCTACGATTGGGAATACGAGGCGTGGTCCGTGCCGGTAATCGCTGTGATATCACAACTGTTCAAGGTCGGGCCGCAGATCCTCCAGTTCGGCGTAGGCGCGAAGTACTGGGTCGAATCACCGGATAACGGCCCTGAGGGTTGGGGCTTCAGGGCGCAGTTAACGTTCTTGTTCCCAAAATAGAATTAGCCCCCTATTCCTTAAAGGATGATCCGAGAATCTTCGGGAAATTGAGAAACCATGACGAAACATAAAATCATCGATGTCACAGAGCAAAAACGGCTGAACGACGCGCGAGAGGCGGGAATCCCCTGGAAGAAATGGGGACCGTATCTCAGCGAACGTCAGTGGGGCACGGTGCGCGAGGATTACAGCGAGAACGGCGATGCCTGGAATTACTTCACGCATGACCAGTCGCGCGCGCGGGCCTACCATTGGGGCGAAGATGGACTTGGGGGGATCTGCGATGATAAGCAACAGCTCTGCTTTGCCTTAGCGCTTTGGAACGAGAAAGACCCGATCCTGAAAGAACGCCTTTTTGGGCTTACCAATAGCGAGGCCAATCACGGAGAGGATGTGAAAGAGTACTACTTTTATATCGACAGCACGCCTACCCACTCCTACATGAAATATCTCTACAAGTATCCGCAGCGGGAATATCCCTACCGGGATCTCATTGAGACAAACCGGAAAAGGTCGCGGGAGGAGTTGGAGTACGAACTGCTCGATACGGGGGTGTTTGACGGCGACCGCTATTTCGACGTGTTTGTGGAATACGCCAAGGAAGACCCGGAAAACATTTCCATTCGTATCACCCTGCACAATCGCGGCCCTGAAACGGCCCGGCTTCGATTGTTGCCGACCCTGTGGTTCCGGAACACATGGTCGTGGGGAGAGGATCAGCCCAAGCCTTCCTTACGCGAGGTTGGGCCGGGCGCCATTCAGGCCGCACACCCATTTCTGGGCGAGTACTGGTTGTACGGCGATGGAGCGCCGGAACTCTTGTTCACGGAAAATGAGACGAATTCACAGCGTCTCTGGGGGCAACCCAACACCTCCCCCTATGTCAAGGATGCGTTCCACGCCTACCTCATTTCCGGTCAGGCCGATGCGGTAAATCCTGCCAAGACGGGAACCAAGGCCGCTGCCCACTACGTGCTGGAAGTGCCCGGCGGCGGCAGCCGGACGGTCCGTCTGCGGCTCACGAACGCCCCGGCGGAAAATGTTTTCCGCAACTTCGAGAAGACATTCAACAGCAGAATCAGCGACGCGGACGAGTTCTACGAGAGAATCACGCCGAACGCGCTTGGCGAAGATGAACGCCGGGTGCACCGCCAGGCGCTGGCCGGAATGCTCTGGAGCAAACAGTTCTATTACTTTGATCTGGAAGCGTGGCTGATTGAGCATAAGAGTCATCCATTGCTCGAATCCGCCCGGCATGATGTGCGCAACACGCAATGGTTTCACATGCTCAATGCCGACATCATCTCGATGCCGGACAAATGGGAGTATCCGTGGTATGCGGCCTGGGACCTGGCCTTCCACACGACCACCCTGGCGCTGGTGGATTTCGATTTCGCCAAGGAGCAGCTTCTGCTGATGCTGCGAAGTCTCTATCTTCACCCCAACGGGCAAATCCCTGCCTACGAGTGGAATTTCAGCGATGTGAATCCGCCGGTTCATGCCTGGGCGACGCTCTGGCTGTACAAATACGAGCGGACCCTGGGCCGGTCCGACCTGCGGTTCCTGGAACGATCGTTTCAGGGGTTGATGCTGAACTTCAACTGGTGGGTGAACCGGAAAGACCCCGACGGACGAAACGTTTTTGCCGGCGGATTTCTGGGGCTGGACAACATCGGCGTGTTCGACCGGAGCGCGCAACTTCCTACCGGCGGATCACTGGAGCAGGCCGATGGAACGGCCTGGATGGCGTTCTACTGCCAGAACATGCTCGAAATCGCGCTGATTCTGACCGAATACGATCCGATGTACGAGGAGACCGCCTTTAAGTTTGTCCAGCATTTCATGTGGATTTCTTATGCCATGGACCGCATCGGCGTTCATCACGACGAGATGTGGGATGAGCAAGACGGATTTTTCTATGATCTGTTGAAGCTTCCGGACGGGCAGGCCATGCGGTTGAAGGTGCGGTCCCTGGTGGGACTTCTGCCGCTGTGCGCATCCACGGTGTTCGAGGGGGATGCCGTGACACGGTATCCGAAGCTGATGGAAATGATGACCCTCTTTCGGAAACGCCACCCCGAGTTGGTTTCCCACGTGGCGCCGATCGACGAGGGTTTCATCGGATACAAAGGACGCCGTCTTCTCTCGATCCTGAGCAAGAAGAAGCTCACCCGGGTGCTCGGTTATTTGCTTGACGAGAATGAGTTTTTAGGCCCCCACGGCATCCGTTCCCTCTCCCGGTATCACCTGGATCATCCCTTTATTTTCCAGGTGGGCCATGAGCAGTATAAGGTGCAATACCTTCCGGCGGAGTCAAATACGGGGATGTTCGGCGGGAACTCCAATTGGCGGGGGCCGGTGTGGATGCCGGTCAATGTGCTGATCGTCCGGGCGCTTTTAAATCTGTATTCATTCTACGGTGACGAATTCGAGGTTGAGTGTCCGACCGGGTCGGGGCGGCACATGACGCTGTTCGACGTGGCTCAGGAAATTTCCCGCCGGCTGGCGGGCACCTTTCTGCGCGATGCCGACGGCCGGCGTCCGGTCTACGGCGGGATGGCCAGGTTCCAGGAAGATCCGCATTGGCGAGATCTGATCCTGTTTCATGAGTACTTTCACGGTGACAACGGCGCGGGACTCGGGGCCAGCCATCAGACGGGGTGGACCGGTCTGGTCGCTTTGCTCATGGACATCTTCGGACGCGTCGATACCAAATCCCTCCTGGAAACCGAACGTTCGCGCATGGTGACCCGGCTCATCAGAGAGCAGGTGGGCGGAGAACCGGCCGGAGGGATTTGAGGAGGGAACATGTCCGATCACAGCTGTCCTCTGCCGTACCAAATCAACACCCGACCCGTGCGCGGCTGACGGAGCTATCCCGCGAGTTGGGCCGGGAAAAGCATTGAACGACCGAGGTTTAACGGAAGAAAAAAGGGGAGTTTTTTTAAATTTTGAGGAATTAAGGACATCGGCTGATATAAGATCACAGGCGTAAACGAACATCATGGGGGATATAATGAAAAAAAAATGGAGGCGTTTTTCAGGGAACCGCAATCATAACGGATGGGCGGGCACAGGAATGTCGAGAGGGTGTGCTTTTCTTCTTTTTATGCTTTTCGTACTGGTCGCCGTCATACCGGCCCGTGCGACCGCGGGGCAAACGGAAGGGGATGGCGGTTGGCAAGTTAACGGCGATCTATACTTGTGGGCGATCGCCATCGGCGGAGAAACCGCCGGCGGGGACGATATCGATATTCCAGTCGACGACGTCATCGACAACCTGGAGTTCGCCGCTTTAGGGGGTATCCATGCGCTCAACGGCAAATGGCACATCGCGACGGATCTGATGTATTTGAATTTGAATGAGGAAAACGACGGCATGATTGGGGTGCCCGGCCGGCCCGGAATCAAGGCGAGAGCCGATGTGGATTTGGAGGCCTGGGTTGTTACGCCGGCCATTGGCTACCGCTTCATCGACACCGGCGCTTTCAGGATGGAGATATTAGGGGGTGCACGTTATCTCTATCTTAAGTCCGAGCTGAGTCTCAATGTCACCGGACCGGTGAGTGCAAGAGACAGAAACATTTCTGAATCGGCAGATAATTGGGACGGCATAGGCGGCATCAGGGGTGATTTTAACCTGACCAAGCATTGGTATTTCCCGTTCTACGCCGATATCGGTGCCGGGGATAGCGACTTAACCTGGCAGGCAATGACAGGTATCGGCTACAGGTTCTGCCGAGTGGACGTAATTGCGGCCTATCGGTATCTGGAGTGGCAGTTTGAAGAAAATAAAGTACTCGACAGCCTGGACGTCAGCGGTCCGCTGGTCGGCGTGCGGTTCAAGTTTTAATCCGGCAAAGCCGGATTGCTGGGAAGCCGGGAAGCCAGGAAGCCGGGATGCAAAAAAGGCATCTTTCATCTTCGGCGAAGAAACCCGCAAAAACATGCATGTTTCTGACAAAGAGTATGAAAGCGTGGTCTCTAATATCCATAAACCGTAGCGCATTGACCGGCAATCGCCTTCAGGCTTCCGGTCAATATAAAGAATAGGTTGAAAATTGATTAAACAAACATGAAAGGGAGAAAAATGAAAGTTCACCTGAGAGTTACCGGCATAATCGCAGTATTGATAGTGGCTCTATCGCTGGTTTCCGCACCAGTCCGTGCAGAAGAAACAGCAACCGATAAAAAGGGTTCCGATTCAACCAATATGGAAATTCTTCGGGAAAAAGTCCGGGCCGATAAAAAACTCGTCGTGGCCGCAAATATGGAGCTAACGGAAACCGAAGGTAAGGCCTTCTGGCCGATTTACCAAGAGTATCAGGCCGATTTGACAAAAGTAAATGAAAAGATAGGAAAACTGATCGGGGAGTATGCCGAAAATTATCAAAGCATGACCGAACAAACCGCCAAAAACCTTTTAGATCGATCCATTGTTCTGGAGAAGGAACGTCTGACATTGCGAACCTACTACCTGCCGAAATTTCAAAAGGCCTTACCGGCGATCAAAGTGGCGCGGTACTATCAGATTGAAAACAAGATTCAGGCCATTATGCAATATGCACTGGCTGCGAACATCCCTTTGATGAAGTAAAGAAAGTCGGCAGCCGCAAAAGAGTGATGAGAAAAAGGGACTCTTTATCCAGTGTAACATACTGAAACCAAAAGAAAGGAAAGAAACATGAAAAAAACAGGTCAGGCGATTTGGGCGATAGTTTTCGGGTTGGTGCTTTTTGGTTTTGTCACGGTCACTTCATCAGCGGTAGTGGCGGCGGATCAGGCGGCGACAGAGTTTCTCGGTGAGTACGCCAAAAATCTGGGACCCGGCCCAAAGGACGGGGTGAAGATGCGCTGGCTGAAGCCGGGGGTCGATTTCGGAAAATACAACAAGGTTATGCTCGATAGCGTTATTTTCTTTTTTGCCGCGGATTCTAAGTATAAAGGCATGGATCCACAGGAACTGAAGGAGTTGGCTGACGCGTTTAATCTGCAGATTATCAACGCCCTCAATGAGAAATACCCGATCGTGGGCGACCCCGGTCCCGACGTTTTGCGCCTTCGCATCGCCGTCACGGATTTGAAGTCGAGTAGTCCGGTTATGAGCGGCATTACCTCGGTTGTTCCGGTTGGACTGGGTCTTAGTCTCGTCAAGAAGGGTGCCACGGGCTCATGGTCCGGATCAGGCGCCACGAGTATCGAATTTATGGCGCTTGACTCGGCGACAAACGATGTGGTTGCCGTCGCCAAGGACGATAGAAGCGCTGCTTTCTCGGAAAGGTTCAGCAAGTGGGGATCGGCCGAAGAGGCTTTCAAGTTCTGGGGAGAGCGAATCAAATTATTCATGGACGGAGCCCACGGCGCAAAATAAGCGCACGGATGGATCCTTCACCCCGCAGGAGGCGCGCGGCGCGCCGCGTCCTCTACTGCGGGTGGCGGGAATAGCCGCCGGCATTTGAAGGATAACGTGCAGCCGGGCGCCGGTATCGGGTCAACTCCTTGCAACGCGCCGTGTAATGCGTTGCAAGGTGAAAAGGAGACAAGATGAAATCATATAAGATCCTTATTCATCTGGTGCTGATGGTGATGGTGTCGGCATCGGGCGTTGCCGCCTCGGAGGAGGCGCCCCCCGCTGATCCCGGCTGGCCGAGAGTGTTTGAAAAAAACGGCAAGCAGTTGACGGTCTATCAGCCCCAGGTGGACTACTGGAATGATTACAAAGATCTTCGCTGTCGTTTCGCCATCGCCGTCAAGACCGGACCTTCTCAACAAGAGAAGCTGGGGGTCGTAGAAATAGACGCGGATACCGTTGTAGACCATGCCGAGCGTGTCGTGGACATGGTCCCCAAAAAACGAGAGATGCGGTTTCCGAACACCTCGGAGGCGGAAGCGACTTCCCTGGAAAAGGTTGTGGATGAGCTGCATCCGCCCTCCCGGACCCTGACGGTTTCTCTGGACCGGGTGCTGGCGTATCTCGATCCTGATCAGCAGCCGCAGCAGCAGGCGGTCGAATTGAATCTGGATCCGCCAAAAATATTTTACAGCCAAAAGCCCGCTATTCTCGTGATGTTTCTGGGGGAGCCGGAGCTGAAACCCGTCGAAAAAGATAAGACCGAGCTCATGTTTGCCGTGAACACCAATTGGGATGTGTTCTACGACGCAACTGGGCAGCGGTATTACCTGCTAAACGGCGATAACTGGCTCGCCACGGCGGATGCAGTGAAGGGATCATGGCGTCCGGCAGAAGCTCTGCCGGCCGGGTTATCTTCTCTGCCACAGGATGACAACTGGGCCGATGTGCGTCAGCAAGTGCCTGGAAAGCGGGACCAGAACCCGCCCGTGGTATTCGTAAGCACTGAACCCGCGGAGCTTTTGGTAACGGCGGGCGAGCCGAGCTTCAGTCCGATCCCCGGCACGAAGCTGATGCGGGTCGCGAACACGGACATCCCCGTGTTTCTCTTCTCCGGTGATAAAACCTATTATCTTCTTATCGCCGGCCGATGGTTCAGAGCCGCTGGCCTCGATGGCCCCTGGACGGTTGCCAGCCTGGATCTGCCCGGGGATTTTGCCCGGATTCCGGACAGTGATCCGGCTGCCTTCGTTAAGGCCTCTGTTCCCGGGACCGTGGAGGCGAGGGATGCGGTGCTGCTCGCTTCCGTGCCAGCTACCACAGCCGTGGATGTATCAAAGCCGGCGGCCGTAGAGGTTGGCTACAGTGGCGAGCCGAAGTTCGAACAGATACCCTCTACCACGGTTCAATACGCCGCGAACTCTCCCCAATCGGTTTTTTTCGTCGATGGCGGTTATTATTGCTGTGACCAGGGCGTTTGGTTCTGCGGCAGCGCCGCTACCGGCCCGTGGACCTATTGCAAGAGCGTCCCCCAGGCGATCTACACCATCCCCGCCTCCCATCCCACACATAACGTGACATATGTCGTGGTTCAAAACACGACCCCGACGACGGTCGTTTACTCGCAAACAGCCGGTTACAGCGGCGAATACGTGGCGGCAAACGGGGTGCTCATGTTTGGCGCCGGAATGATTATGGGGGCGATCATCGCGGACCACCACGACGATCACTACGGTTATTACCCGCCGTATCCGGTACCCTACTCCTATGGCTGCGGCGCGCGGTACAGCTATGCCTACGGCGGCTATTACAGAGGCGCCGCGGTATATGGTCCTTACGGTGGCGCTGGGGCTGCGGCGAGATACAATCCGTACTCGGGAACCTATTCCCGTGGCGCTTACGCATACGGACCCGCGGGCAGCGCGTCGGTTCGGCAGGCCTATAATCCTTACACGGGCGCGCGGGCGCGGGCAGGCAGTATCAATACCGCTTACGGATCGGCCGGAAGAGGCGTGGCTTATAATCCGTCCACGGGAACCGCCGTACGGGGGGGGTACCGAAGCAACGCTTACGGGACGGTTGGCGGCGTTCAGACGAACCGGGGTACGGGTGCTGTCGGGTGGAACACGCAAAACAGTCAAGGTGCGGTCGTCAAGGGGAAGAATAATGTGTATGCCGGTAAAGACGGCACGGTTTATAAAAAGGACGGCTCCGGCAACTGGAGCAGCAATACCGGCAACGGCTGGCAGTCGGTAAACAAGCCGCAACAACCCAGGAGTGCTTCTGCGGCATCGACATCCGCTTCCACAGGAAGCCGGGCTCAGTCTTCGACCTCTGGGGGAAAGTCCGCCACAACGGCACAGACCCGTCAACCTTCATCTTCCTCAATGGCGCAGACCCGGCAGCCGTCAACCGCTTCCAGAAGCTCAGTATCCCGGGAGTCGGCGCGGAGTTTGGAATCTCAGGCGCAGGCCCGTCAGCGCGGAAATCAGATGAGCCAGCGTGTCAGCAAGGAACGATCATCCGGCTCATCCTTCGGCGGTAGAGGGTCGGGGGGCGGCTCCTCCTCCTTCGGCGGCAGAGGGGGCGGAGGCGGCGGCAGGCGAGGACGATAGCCCGCATTTTTAGTCTGTGTTCGCCGGAAGGTTCACCCGCCGGCAAAAGGGGATACACCCACTTACCCAAAACTAAAAAGGAGAGTTTTATGCGCACCATACTTCGTTTTTCGGTTGTTGTAACCATAATAATGGCCATTTGCAGCATTGCCGCATTCAACCGGCCCGCCATGGCGAAAAGTGCCGCGGAGATAGATGCGGCGGTGAATGAGGCGCTGGAAATACTGTATGCAAAGACACCCACAGCCAAGGATCTTTCCCGGCTCGCAAAAGGGATATTGGTTTTCCCGGGTATCTATAAAGGAGGATTCATCGTGGGAGGGCAATATGGAGAGGGCGCCCTTTTAAAAAAAGGTAAAACCACCGGTTACTACAATACCGTCGCCGCCTCCTATGGATTGCAGGCGGGCGCTCAGAAATTCGGTTACGCCATGTTTTTCATGGATGAAGCGTCTCTTGCGTATCTGAACAAGAGCGATGGGTGGGAGATTGGGGTTGGCCCCAATATTACCGTGGTGGATGAAGGAATCGCGCGATCGTTAAGCACAACGACGGCCAAAGAAGGGATTTATGTCTTTTTCTTTGATCAAAAGGGGTTAATGGCAGGCCTGGGAATACAGGGATCCAAAATTACGAAGATCACGCCCGAATGACGAATGGCATTGTTTTGCCGCCAATCCATTCTGTAAGGTGTCAATTTCAGATGGGATTCAGTCATAGGACGGCAACACGTTTTTCAATAATTGACAAGGAGATAACAAGATGAGGAAGAATTCGGTTTTGGTTGTTTTGGTGCTGCTTATGGGGATAAGCGGGTGCGCGAAATCTCATTTCGGGGTTGCCGACAAGGCTGTTCTCTTGCCGCCCGACGTTTCGCAGACAGAGGAAGCCATTGCAAGTGCTAAACAATCGGATGGCGCAAAGTACTGCCCCGAAAAAATTACGCAAGCGGAAGCGATGGCCACGGAAGCAATGAATATTTATTGGGGGTGCCAAACCGATAAAGCGTTGGGGATGTTGTCCGATGCCAGAAACCTGGCCAATGAGGCGAAGGCATGTCAGCCGCCGCCCGCACCGGCTCCGCCGCCTGCTCCCGCACCGATGGCGCCTCCCCAGCCACCGGCAAGGCAACCCATCAGCTTTCACTCGGTGTATTTCAATTTTGATAGTGCGGATTTGACCGATTCAGCCAGGGAGGAACTGGACAGGGCGGCAAAGATCATGGTGGATAATCCGGAGGTGGTGCTGGAACTTCAGGGCCACACCTGCGACCTGGGGGCTAAAGCCTACAACCAGAAACTGGGTGAGCGAAGGGCCGAATCGGTGTTCGGGTATCTGACATCCAAGGGCATCAGTGCCGATCGTCTCAAAACGGTGAGCTTCGGAGTTGAAAACCCCGTCGCCCCGAACACGACAAAAGAAGGCCGTGCCAAGAACCGCCGCGTGGATATGGTACTTCTTAAGTAGGTTGTCGACTATTCCACGGATAGTCTTTCCTTTTAATGAAGGATGCGTCTCCCCTGACCGGTTTCGATCACGGGGAGACGTACGGCTTCTTCCTTCCCTGGCGCATTCGGAATAACACCCGAAATGCGCTTTTTCCCGGAAGGATGCTTGAAGATCGCACCGGACAGGCCACGAGGAGCAAAATGATTATGGGGCATGCCATTGCATCCGGCACGGATTACCGGTCGCCGGCGAAAAAGTTTTTTCGGCTGCTCGGATGGACGCTGTTGGTTCCGATTCTTGCGGCCATTACCGGCTGGGAAATCTTGTTCGTCTATTGTTCCAACCTGCCGGAGGGGTTCCGGCTGCCGGCGGCTATCGGTATCGGGCTCGTCTCTGCCGGGGTATTACTGATAGGCCGCTTGAAGACCCGGTCCCTCCTGATCTTTTTGGCCGTGTTTGCCGTGTTGCTTTTCTGGTTTTTCTCAATTCCGGCTTCCAATGACCGGGACTGGCTGCCGGACCTGGCGCGGCTTTCCTGGGCGGAAATAGACGGCGATTTCATCACGGTGCATAACATCCGCAATTGCGATTATCGAAGCGAGACCGATTTTACGGTCGCCTATTACGACAGACGCTTTGATCTGCGACAATTAAAGTCGGTCGATGTGGTGGCCGTATACTGGATGGGCCCTGCCATTGCCCATATCCTTCTTAGCTTCGGGTTTGAGGATGGCGCGTACCTGGCCGTTTCCATCGAGGCGCGTAAAGAAAAGGGAGAAGGCTACTCGACGGTCAAGGGGTTTTTCCGTCAATATGAGCTTTACTATGTGGTGGCCGATGAGCGGGATGTCATCCGGCTTCGCACCAACTATCGCAAGGACCCGCCGGAGGATGTGTTTGTCTATCGTTTACAGGGCCCAATAGAAAACGGTCGCCGGCTGTTTCTCGCGTACATGGAAAAACTGAATTCGCTTAAGGCCCGGCCCGAGTTTTACAACAGCCTGACCACCAATTGTACCACCAATATCTGGACGAACACCCATGTCAATCCGGATCGTATTCCGCTCAGCTGGAAGATTCTGATGAGCGGTTATGTCCCTGACTATCTCTACGAGACGGGCCGTCTGGACAACAAGTTACCTTTTTTCGATTTGAAGCGTCGCGCGCATGTCAATGCCCGGGCCCGGGCAGCCGACACCGCCGCCGATTTCTCGCAGCGCATTCGACAAAGAGATGTCTCGACGATGCCGGCCGGCCAAGCCGACCGGCGCGCTTTGTAATCTCCATTGCGACTATTGCTTCTTCCGGAGGAAGCGGAGCGTTTATTTTGAAATGGTTCTATCCGGGTAAGGCACTCGTTTTAACATTAGTTTTGGCGATTGCCCCATATTTACTGCTCAGGAACCTTGCAAACCGTCTCAACCCCAGGAAAGGAAGTATGGGGGCGCATAAAGGAAACTCGGATGAATATGGATGCAATACCCCTTTGGGGCTTTTTTTTGTTAACCATCGGTTTTGTAGTGGGATGCCTGGAAGCTGGATATGGGCTTGGGCGTATCGTTCTGCGGCGCCCTGAAAATGAGAAGGAATCATCGGTCTCTGCCATTGTAGGCGCCAATCTGGGATTGCTGGCGTTCCTCCTGGCGTTCACATTCGGCATCGTGTCTGACCGGTATGATGCCCGCAAGGCGCTTGTACGCGAAGAAGCCAACGCGATTCGTACCGCCTATTTGCGGTCTGATTTTTTGCCTGAGCCGGATCGCGGTGAAGCAGTAAAGCTGTTCAGGGAGTATGTGAACTTTCGAATTGAAGCGGCTCAGTCTCGTGACCTTAAAAAGATCCGCAAAACCATGCCAGCGTCAGGTCGGATTCAGCGTCGGCTTTGGGACATGGCGGTCGTGAATGCCCGAAAAGATATGAACTCGGATGTGGCCGCCCTCTATATCGAATCGCTGAACCAGCTTATCGATCTTCACGCCTTACGGGTAGCTGTCGGGCTACAGGCGCGGATGCCCGTCGGCATCTGGGTGGCTCTCGGCGTCCTTATCATTCTCGGCATGATCGGGGTAGGCTTTATGATCGCCATCGGGGGGTCCAGGAGATCATGGACAACGCCGATTTTGGCCATCTCGTTTTCCGTCGTAATCATCTTGCTGGTTTCGCTTGATCGCCCGCAAAGCGGGTTTATGGTGGTTTCTCAACAACCGCTGGTGGACGTGCGTTCCTCAATGGATGCCGACGCCGCTTCAGACGCTGAGAATATGCCGAAGTGAAAATATAAAATAGCAAGCACTATTGATGGATCAAAAAAGGATCGGAGATTATCCATGTTTCCCAAAAGGAGCGTTAAAATGAAAAAAATCAAGGAAAATTTCAACCGCTGCTTAATTTACACCTTAATTTTCGGATTAATTTCCACATCGGCATTCGCCGAGATGATCATTTTCCCTGCAAAGGGACAAACACCGGACCGGCAGCAAAAAGACGAGGCGGAATGCCGTGGCTGGGCAGTCCAGAATACCGGTATCGATCCTGTCAAGCTGGCCCAACAACCGGTCGGCGGCACGGCCCCGCAACAAGGCGGGGCCGTGAAAGGGGCCGCTAGAGGCGCCTTGGTGGGGGTCGTCGCCGGTGCCATTGCCGGGGATGCCGGGAAAGGGGCGGCCATCGGCGCGGGTGTGGGGGCAACCGGCGGCGCCTTGAAGCAACGATCGGCAAACCAAGGCCAACAGCAAGCCGATGCCCAAGCACAGCAGGATCGAAACGCACAAATGGATACGTATAACCGCGCTGTTCAGGCTTGTCTGGAGGGGAAAGGATATACCGTAAAATAAATCATGGTCGGATGTCGGCCTTTGGCCGCCCGGATCAGATCCTTTAATCACTCGATCCTCAAGTTTCTGGAGTTACGGGGCTTCGCCCAATATGGTTGCAGCAGCAGTTGCTCTCGGTCTGCTGATTGCTTTCAGTCCTGTTGATTGCTTTCGGTCTGCTGTAGGAGCGGTTCCTACAGGCCAATTCCGAAAAACTTGAACATCGAGTATCAGAAACATGCACGTTTTTGCGTGTATCTTCACCGAAGATGGCAGGTGCCCTTTTTGCATCCCGGCATCCCAGCTTCCCAGCAATCCGGCTTGGCCGGATCAGGGAGCTATAAATGAAAACGAGATCACAGTATGGCGCCGTTAAAGTCTTGTCCGGGCTAGTGTTGGCCGGCATCCTTCTCGCTGCATCGTTCTCGGCAGGGGCTGCCGAACCACCCCGGGTGGCGGTACCGGCAAAACGGGCGAAAATCGGTCTCGTCCTCTCCGGCGGCGGCGCCCGCGGGGCGGCTCACGTCGGCGTGCTCAAGGTTCTCGAAGAATACCGCGTGCCGATAGATTTTATTGTCGGGACCAGCATGGGCGCGCTGGTCGGTGCGTCCTACGCAACGGGAACGAGTGTAGCGGAAATGGAGGAAATCATCGGGGGGATTTCGACCGAACTCCTGTTTAAGGATAAGCCGCCGCGCCAGGAATTGTCCATGCGGCGCAAACAGGATGATTACAACATCTTTTTCGGCCCCGAGATCGGCATCAAAGACGGCAAGATAGGGCTTCCCAAAGGGGCGGTGTCTGGTGTGCAGCTGGAGACGGTACTTCGCCGGCTCTCCAAAGCAAAGGGGTTTTATCGTTTTGATGACTTGCCCATTCCGTATCGGGCGGTGGCGACCGATCTCGTGACCGGAAAAGCGGTGATTTTCAGCGAAGGCGAGCTCGCCAATGTGATGCGGGCCAGCATGTCGGTTCCAGGCGCGATCGCACCGGTGGAGATTGGTGGCAAGTTGCTGGTGGACGGCATGCTCACCAGCAATATGCCGGTTGAAACGGCGCGCGCGATGGGCGCGGACGTCATTATCGCGGTCAATGTCGGAACCCCGCTGTTGAAGCGCGATGAGCTGAATTCAATCCTCGGGGTCATGGGGCAGATGCTGAGCATTCTGACGGAGCAAAATGTCCAGGCCTCGATAGCCGCGCTCAAACCTACCGACATTCTGATCTCACCGGAGTTGGGGGACTATTCGACCGGCGATTTTGACAGTTTGACAAAGATCAGCCCGCTGGGTGAGACTGCGGCGCGAAAGGTGGCCGAACGGTTGGCCGCGCTCTCGATCCCGGCAGCGGAATACGCCGCGTTGCGTCAGCACCAGATGGTCGCTTCAGCGCCGGATTTGGAACCGGTTGATGAGATTCGGTTCGAGAATCTGAAACGTGTCAACCCGAAAACCGCCCAGGTGGTGATGGAGACCGAGGCCGGCCAACCGATCGATCAGGAGGTTCTCGACCGCGATATGCGCCGCCTCTACGGAACCGGATATTTTGAACATGTGAACTACCGTTTTATGGAGGAACCCGCAAAGCGGGTGCTGGCCGTGGATGCGGTGGAAAAATCCTGGGGGCCGAATTTTCTGCGGCTGGGACTGGGGCTGAGCAGCGATCTGCAGGGGGATGCCTACTTCAACGTCCTTGCCAGCTATCGTAAGACATGGCTCAATTCACTCGGCGCGGAATGGCGCAATGATGTGCAGATCGGTCGAACCGTCAGTTTTATGAGCGAGTTTTACCAGCCGTTAAACGAAAAAGGGTTCTTTTTCATTGCACCGCATGTGTTATACGAGCGGCGCACAAGCGACCTCTACCAGGGCAGCAGTCGCATCGCGACCTATGATATGACCTCCTACCTTGCCGGCGCTGACCTCGGCGGCCAATTTACACGGTATGGTGAGTTGCGGGTTGGTGTGAAATGGGGCTTGCTGACCCCGAAACTGGACACCGGACCGGAAAGTCTTACACCGGGGCAAGGCGATATCACACAAGGGGCGTTTACGGCGCGG
The DNA here is from genome assembly GCA_034003325.1 of Desulfobacterales bacterium. NCBI lineage: Bacteria > Pseudomonadati > Thermodesulfobacteriota > Desulfobacteria > Desulfobacterales > Desulfobacterales bacterium. Next base: position 46,997 of record JAVEYW010000015.1, on the reverse strand, counting down.
CTGTTTCTCGACCAGCTCGACAGTGCGCAATTTCCACGCTCGGGCTGGCGCCTGGGGGCAAGTCTGTTCAACTCGAACGATCTTCTCAGCGCCGATCAGACATATACCAAGTGGGACAGCGACGGGAACCTCGTTTATTCCTTTGGCAGCCACACGTTCAACTTAAGCTTTAAAGCTGGCGGCAGTATCGGTTCTGAATCACTGCCGCGGTATAATCTTTTCCAGTGGGGGGGATTCCTGCAGCAGTCGGGTTATGCCACCGGCCAATTACTGGGGGAGGAGATAAAATTCGGCAGGCTCATGTACTACCATCGATTGTTAAAGGGAAGTTTGCTCGAGGGGGCCTACGGGGGACTTTCCTTCGAGGTCGGTGAAGTCGATAAACCGCTGGTGCCGGGAAGTCCGGAGGGGGTGCTTGAATCGGCATGCGTCTTTGTGGCCGCGGACACGCCCATCGGGCCGGTGTATCTCGGTTACGGGCAAGCACTCGAAGACAATAGCAACAGCCTCTATTTTTATCTCGGAAGACCTTTTTAGCGCGATTCTCAGGCAGAGAGGAACCCATGGAAATCGAGGCAAGTCTTGCAAAACCGATGAAAGGCGCAAACGAACCGATGGTTGATAAGAAGGTGACGGAAGGAGACTCCGTTCAGTTTGAGCGATTGCTGTTTGACATATCCGCCAGGTTTGTGAACATCCTTTCCGACCGGGTGGACGAGGAGATCGAGCTGGCGCTGAAACAGGTTCTGGAATTTTTTCAGGCCGATCGCTGCGCATTGCTTGAGATACTGTTGGATGAGACCGGATGGCGGATCACTCATGTAGCCACTCAAGAGGGTGTGCCACCGGTTCCCCTCGGGCAGAATCTTCCGAGATCGATTCTCCCATGGGCGTACGACAAGCTGACTAAAAAGCGTGAGGCGCTGGCCTTTGCGAGGCTTGATGAGTTGCCGGCCGAGGCGAACGTGGACCGGCAAACCTATATCGAATGGGGGATTCGATCCAACTTGAACATTCCCGTCATGGTCAATGGGCCGGTTTCTCATGTGATTGTCCTCAATTCCCTGACGTGCGAACGGGACTGGCCGGACGAATTTATCCCGCGACTGAAACTTCTCGGGGAAATCTTCGTCAATGCCTTGGCGCGAAGGAATGCGGATCTGGCGCTTTACGAAAGCGAGGCGCACCTGAGCCTGGCGGCGGCATCGGCCGATGCAGGTCTGTGGGGCATGGAGCCGTTCAAGAATTCTCTCTGGGTGACGGACAAGTTGCGGGAGATATTCCGATTTGAACCGGAAGAGGCGCTAAGCTTTGAACGGTTAATAGCCGCGACACATCCCGAAGATCGTGAGCGAGTCAACGCGGGCGTTCAGGAGAGCCGGGAGACAGGCGGTTTGTTCAAGATCGAATGCCGCCTCCCGCGACCCGATGGGGAAATCCGAACCCTCATCATTCGCGGCCGTCATTCTGCCAAGAGAGTGGGGCTCCCCGAGCGTTTGACGGGTGTGGCCCTGGACATTACCGAGAGAAAGGAGATGGAGACCCGGCTTCGGGAGCAGGTAACGGAGATTGAACGGCTGAAACGGCAGCTTGAAGCTGAAAATTTGTATTTGCGCCAGGATATCAAGATAACGCAGGGGTTCGAGAAGATTGTGGGAAGCAGCGACGCGCTCAACTACGTGCTCTTTCGAATTGAGCAGGTGGCTTCCACCGACGCCACCGTCCTGATTCTGGGGGAGACCGGGACGGGCAAGGGCTTGGTCGCCAACGCCATTCACGGTCTTAGCGCCCGCAAGGACCGGCCGATGCTCACCGTGAACTGTGCCGCCTTGCCCGCCAACCTCATCGAAAGTGAGCTTTTCGGCCGGGAGAAGGGCGCTTTTACAGGTGCCCACGGCCGGCAGGCGGGACGATTCGAAGTGGCCGACGGGGGGACGATTTTTCTTGACGAGATCGGCGAGTTGCCGCTGGAACTGCAGTCGAAGCTGCTGCGGGTGCTTCAGGATGGCGAATTTGAACGGCTGGGCAGCGCCAACACCATCAAAGTCGACGTCCGGTCTACGGCGGGATGGCCAGGTTCCAGGAAGATCCGCACTGGCGGGATCTGATCCTGTTTCATGAGTACTTTCAAGGTGATAATGGCGCGGGGCTCGGGGCGAGTCATCAGACGGGGTGGACCGGTCTGGTCGCTCTGCTGCTGAACCTGTTCGGACGTATCGACGCCAAATCCGTGCTGGAGACCGAACGCTTGCGCCTGGAGACCCGGGTTATTAGAGAACAAGTGAGTGGAGAGCCGGCCTGAGGGATTTGAGGAGAGAGCATGTCCGATCACAGTTATCCATTGCTGTACCAGGTCAACACCCGTGTCTGGCTGACGGAACTATCCCGCGAGTTGGGCCGGGCAGCGATGCTGGACGATATTCCCGATGCCGGATTGGACCATCTGGCGGAACTGGGTTTTGACTGGGTATGGTTTCTGAGCGTTTGGCAGACCGGTCCGGCCGGGCAGCGCGTGTCACGCGCCCACCCGGAATGGCGAGAGGAATTTCAAGAGACACTACCGGATCTTCGTGAAAAAGATATCGCGGGATCCGGGTTTGCCATCACCGCCTATGCCGTCGCATCTGGCCTCGGAGGCGATGCGGCCCTGGCGCGTCTGCGCCAACGGCTTTCGAAACGCGGCTTGAGGTTGATGCTCGATTTTGTACCGAACCACATGGCCCTGGACCACCCATGGGTCCAAGACCACCCGGACTATTTTGTTTCGGGGACCGAGGAGATGCTGGCGCGGGAGCCACAGAACTATATCCGGGTCGAACGGAAAGGCGACGACCTGGTTTTGGCGTATGGCCGGGATCCGTACTTTTCCGGTTGGCCGGACACCCTGCAGCTCGATTACGGCAACCCCCGGCTACATGCGGCGATGATTGGTGAATTGATTAAAATATCCGGTCAATGTGATGGTGTCCGATGTGATATGGCGATGCTGGTATTGCCCGAGGTCTTTGCACGGACATGGGGCCGCCGGGCGGAGCTGTTCTGGCCGAGAGCCATCCAAACCGTGCGAGACCGGCACCCGGATTTCCGTTTCATGGCCGAGGTGTACTGGGATCTGGAATGGACCCTGCAACAGCAGGGATTCGATTATACCTATGACAAGCGCCTGTATGACCGCCTGCGGAAAGAATCTGCCGGGCCGGTGCGTGCGCATTTTCTGGCAGGGCGGGATTATCAGGACAAGCTGGCCAGGTTCCTGGAAAATCATGATGAGCCGAGGGCGGCAGCGACATTCTCTCCGGAAGCCCATAAGGCCGCAGCGGCGATTACATTCCTGTCTCCCGGGCTGAGGTTTTTTCATCAGGGCCAGATGGAGGGGAAACAGAAACGCATCTCGCCCCATCTCTGCCGCGGGCCGGAAGAACCCGTCAACCCGGAGTTGGTATCGTTTTATCATCGCCTTTTTTCCGTGCTTCGCCACCGGGTTTTTCGAAATGGTCAGTGGCAATTGCTCCAATGCACGTCCGCCTGGGAAGGAAACTGGACATGGGCGTGTTTCGTGGCCTTTGCCTGGGAAGGGCGCGATGGAGAAAAGATGATCGTGGCCGTGAACTACGGGCCCAGCCAGGGCCAGTGCTTCATCCGTTTTCCGTTTACGGATCTTGGCGACAGTCATTGGCGGCTCAGCGATCTTCTGGGCGATGCGCAATACGATCGGGACGGCAATGATTTACACTCACGAGGCCTCTATCTGGATGAGCCTGCCTGGAAGGCGTCGGTATTCTCTCTTATCAGAGACACATGATATTTAATGAGGAGGTTACATGATGAAAGCGATTACGGTAGAACCTAAAAAACCCGGGACAGTCCGGCTGGAAGATATTCCGGAACCCGATGTTCGTGACGGGTCCATTCTCGTCGAGGCGGTGGCGGCCGCTGTTTGTGGAACGGATATTGAGATCGCCGAAGGCAAATACGGCTGGGCGCCGCCGGGAAGAGCGCGGTTGGTTCTAGGTCACGAATCCCTGGGCCGCGTTATCGACCCGGGAACAAGCGCTTCATTCAAAAAAGGAGACCTGGTGGCCGAGCTGGTCCGGCGTCCGGACCCGGTCCCCTGCCCCAATCGCGGGGTGGGTGAATCCGATATGTGCCGCAACGGCCGGTACACCGAGCGCGGGATAAAGGAAATCGACGGGTTTATGTCGGAACGCTGGCGCATCGAGCCCGAATACGCCATAAAAGTGGACCCGACTCTGGGGATCCTCGGCGTGCTTATCGAACCGACGACGGTGATCATCAAAGCGCTGGAACAGGTCCTCGCCGTGGGACAACGCTCCTTCTGGGAACCGAAAACCTTGATAGTGACCGGGGCGGGGCCGATTGGTCTTCTGGCGGCGGCAGTGGTCCTGAAGAACAACGTGGTGGTCGGCAGCGTGAATGCGAACAAGCGTCACTGGTACAAAGCGAGTGAACGGTTGGCTCGGCTGGACCGGAAGTGGCTGAGCCGTTTGATCACCCGCTTTGAAACGCCTGAGAATTTCAAAGAAGCGCTGGAAAGACAACCCGACGACATCAAGGTTGTTATCCAGTTTTCAGAGGTATAATGGCGTATGCGAATAGCTGATTTATTGCCTGGCGACACGTCTGGGCCGCAACCCGCCCCAGCCATCATTCGTTGCTCGGCCGGTGATCCGATGGCCGATTTCCGGAGAGGAGGCGTCTTGAGGTTGTTTTTATTCCTTCTTCTGTTTTTGTTGATGTTTCCGGCCGTGCCGGTTGCTGCGGAATCCCCTAACCCGTTGCTGAATCCGCATGCCCGGGTAATGGACAAGCCCCCGGCAACCACGGGCGACAATACTCAAGAAGCGTCCGGAGCCACCGCTTTTCCGGGGCTGCCTTTTGTAGGCCCCAGAGCTTCGGAATTGAAAACAAAAGCGGATGATACGCGAAAGATTATTTCCACCTACACCCAAACCGTTTCTCAGACACAAGAGATCGACGATGCCGAAAGGCGTTTCCAAAAGCGCCGGGATTTGGTCCTATCGCTTTCGGAAGAGGACAACTGGGATACGACAAAGCTCGTTGATGATAGATTGATGCTCCTGGAGGAGAAAAAAGGACAGGAAGTCCTGCGCAAAAAAATTTCTTCCATCCTCTCCGAACTTGAACTCAACAAAAAAGATTGGGAAAGGCGGCAAACATACTGGCGGGAATGGGACGTTTTTCTGGGTGCAAGCAACAGCAAAACGCTGTCGGAAACCTTTAATGAGTGCCACAAGGTCATTAAGGAGATCTTGAAAGGCCTCAACAATGCGATCAGCGCCCAATTGATTTTGCAGGATCGATTGTCCCGGCTTCTTGAAGAGACCCTCAAGCTTGTCGAAATTGTTGAGACGGCATTTTCCAGGCAGCGCAGCAACCTATTTAAAAAACATGCGCCATCCCTTTTCAACACGGAGTTTTATGCTCAGTTCAATTCGGCTTTCTGGCGCGCTCTCCCTGACGGAGCGGGTAAGTTGGAAGACTTATTTGATAGCCGGTCGGCTTGGCGCATAACGACCAGAATATTCATTCTGTTTATCGTTGTCTTTCTGACGGCATTATTGAGGAAAAGCGAGCTGACAAGGGAGGATTGGCCATATTTATTGCATCACCCCGTAGCACTGGGGGTATTCTTGTCAGAAGTGCTATCGATAGTTTTTTTTGGCCCGCCAACCGGGCTCGGGCGAGACTTTTCCTACGCTTTGTTGACCTTTTCATCCTTTATCCTGATATCGGCGTTTCTGAAGGTTCGTCTGAACCGATTCGCTGTATGTTTTTTGGCTGCGCTCGTGGTTGTCCCTGGGTTATTGAAAATGATTTTTCTTCCGAGTCCTCTTTTCCGGCTATACTGGGCCGGAACCACCCTGACGGGAACCGTTCTCTTTTCCGTATGGGCGCGGCAAGTGCTGCGCGGAGCGCTGCCGAAAAATAAACTTTTTTCGGGATTTTTGCGTGGGGGTGCTGTTGTCATGGCACTGGCTGCGCTTGCGCAGATGGCCGGCTTTGTGAGTTTCTCTGAAGAGCTGGTGCTTTTCACATTAAAAATTGCTTTTCTTTTCGCGGGCATATTTCTTTTATTGCAAATCAGCAGGATGACGTTGCAGTTGCTACTGGGGCATTCTTTCCTGGCCGATAGAGCGTTCATCAGGCATTTCGGTAAGGAGCTGGGTTCAAAGCTGCGGACCCTCCTGAATGTGGTTATCTGGGGTTTGGCTTTTTTCTCCTTTTTTTCGATAATTGGAGTTTACAGCTCACCCGGCGAGGCGTTTGAAAAGCTGTTTCTCGTCCAGATAGCCATCGGAACCCGGATTCTATCGCCCGCCCTGTTTATCCTGGCCGCCCTGGTGCTCTATCTGTCAAGTTTCATATCCTGGATTATCCGTTCAATCCTCGAATCAGAGGTCTTTCCCCGCATACAGATGGAAAAGGGGGCCGGACAATCCGTAACGAAACTCTTGCATTATTGTCTGATGGTTGTCGGGTTTTTAATCGGCGTCAGCGTTATTGGGCTGGATTTGAAGAGCTTTGCCGTATTGGGAGGCGCCCTGGGTATCGGTATCGGTTTCGGCCTGCAGAATATCGTCAACAATTTCATCAGCGGGATGGTTCTTCTTTTTGAAAGGCCGGTGAGGGTTGGGGATCGAATTCAGACGGACGACCATGTCGGCATCGTGAAAAAGATCGGGCTGCGTTCGACGGTCATAGAGACGCTTGACGAATCCCAGCTCATTATCCCCAATTCACATCTCGTTTCCGAAAAAGTGACCAATTGGACCCGTTCGAATACGATTGCGCGACTAAAAATCCCCGTAGGGGTTGCCTACAACAGCGACGTGGGCCTTGTGTTCGATACGCTGACCGCAGCCGCTCTGGCGAACCCCCGTGTACGGGCCTTCCCGGAGCCGATAGCCCTGCTGTTGGGATTTGGTGATTCCTGCCTGAACATGGAACTCCGTGTCTGGCTTACGGACGTGAATCAAATTCGGCTTGCCCAGAGTGAGATTTCTCGCGAAATCATCCGGCGGTTTGCCGAATCCGGCATTGAGATTCCTTTTCCGCAGCAGGAGGTCAAGGTGCGATACGATGGGAATGCGCAGGCCATTGGTGCTATACCAGTGGGAAAATAGCGTTCTTCTTTTAGGAATTTTTTACCATGGTCCTCTCTTTTTGGGTCCATCACAACATGGCCCCGTTTTTAGACCCCTTACCAGAAACATGCACGCTTTTGCGTGTATATTCGCCGAAGGTGAAAGATGGCTTTTATGCATCCCAGCATCCCAGCATTCCAGCATCCGGCTTTGCCGGATTAGGTTGGACCGCCTTCTCATGGAAAGATACGTTATGAAACGATTTGCATTAAAAATGTTTTTCTTGATCGGTGTTGTTCTCTGGCTGCCGCTTACCAGCGCCGCAGCCGATTCCGTACCGTCGAAGGGTCAATCTGAGCCTGGTGATGAAGTCAACATGAAGGCGAACGCCGCCGCTGACATGCGGGAACCTGCGGCCATTGCCGAGCTGAAGCGAGCGACGGATTTTCTCACTTCCCTGCCGCGCTTTCACATCAAGGCTTCCGTAGCCTATGACGTGGTTCAGACGGATGGCCGAATTCTTCAGTTCGAGAAGAAAGGCGATCTCTACCTCCAGCGGCCCGACCGTTTTTTTGCCGACATTCAATTCGATGACGGCCGCCGGCGCCAATGCTGGTACGACGGCAAGATGCTCAGCCTCGCCGAAAGATCCAAGAAAGTGCATACCCGGATCAAGGCCCCACCAGCTATCGACGCGACACTCGACATGCTGGAAGGTCTGCTCAAGGAACCCCAGCCGCTCGCAGACCTTTTCTACAGCGATTTGCGCCCCCTTGATCAACTGGCCATAGAAGCCGATGTGGTTGGCGATAGCCTGGTAAATGGGCTGCCGTGCAAGCAGCTGTCTTTCCGCGGCAAGACGGTTGACTGGCAGATCTGGATCGAGCAGGGAACGACCCCCTTCATTCGCAAACTGGCCATCAGCTATCGAGAACAGCCGGGCACACCGCAGTCTGTCGCCCTGCTGACTGTCTGGGAGGTACCGGAGCGATTCAGCGATAGCCTGTTCACCTTCACCGCGCCGGCCGATTCCCAATGGATCGACATATTGGTGCCGATGCCTCGCAAGACAGAGAAAGGAGGCCGGCCATGAACTGGAAACCCTTCACGATGTTGCTTATCAGCGTTTGCCTGGCGGCCTTTACACTCCCCGATCTTGCGGAATCACGCGGTGGCGGCAGGGGAGGCCGAGGAGGCGGTGGATTTTCCCGCGGCGGGGGCGGCGGTTTTTCACGCGGTGGCGGCGGGAATTTTGGATCGATCCGCAACAGCGAACGAGCGTCGACACGAGATGTGTCACGGGCGTCGAGGGAGGGCCTATCTCGCCCAGATAGGCGGGACGCGTTGCAGAGTCGTGCCGCCAACCTGTCGCCTGAACAAAGACAGCAGATCAAGGACCGTACGGCAAATCTGACCCCCGATGAAAAGCAGCAGATCCGTCAGAAATTCCAGAATTCAGGGCTCACGCCGGCGCAACTGCCCGCTGAAGGCACCGGCCGGAACCGGGACGAGATCAGAGAGGATTGGCAGGACTGGCGCAACCAGAATCGGGAGGATTGGCAAAACTGGTATCACGACCAGTATGACGATTACTGGGATGATCACTGGCATGCTGCCTGGTGGTACGGATACCCGGTGACCACGGTGTCGTACACCTTTTACCTTGAAGACGCCCCACCCTGCCAGGAGATGGTGGTGGTCAAACAGCCCTCCGGCACGACCACCTATTATCATTGCAGTTCGGTCTGGTACAAACCGGCGTATACATCGGGAGATGTCAAATACGTGGTTATCTCCCCGCCGGCCGGCGTGGAAATGTTCGGCCTTTCAAATCCCTATCCGGTGACGGTTGAAGGACAGACCTATTTCGTGAGCAATCATACCTTCTATCAGAAGATGATCCAAAATGGTCATCCGCTCTATGTGTCGGTCGATGCTCCGATCGGCGCAAAGGTGCCGTCCATTCCGCCGTATGCGGTTGAAATCAGGCATCAGGACCAGATTTACTATCAGTTCGACAAGGTCTTCTATCAGCGACAGGGCGATTTTTTCGTGGTAGTCGCTGACCCTGGGGGTAATAGTTAGCCGCTCAAATCGGTGATTACGTCAACGAAGGCCACTGCCGGGATAGCAAATTGAATTCCCCCCTGATAATGTTGCAGCTCGGTTTCAGCTATCAATAGAAAATTAGCTAGTTGGAACGCACAGAGGCTTCTTGCGATTGACTTCGCCGGCACCTCTCTTGTAGATTGAAAATAGAAAGCGTTGCGGGGAGGCGATCCTCGGATAGCTGAGGGGGAAACCCATCTGTCGAAGGGAGGTCTTATGAGAACAACTCAGCAAATGGTTGAAGAGCAGGTACAGCGATGGCAACTGTTGAATAAAGAAAAACGCGAGCCCGTTAAGGGGATCAGCGTCGTTACCATCTCCAGGGAGCCCGGCAGCGGCGGCCGTATCGTAGCGGCCAAACTGGCGCAATCACTTGAATTTGACCTTTTTCGCCAGGAGGTGATTCACCAAATGGCCGAAAGCGCCAATGTCAATAAGCGGCTTCTGGAGACACTGGATGAAAAGGGGATCAACCTGCTGGAGGAAACCGTTTCCTCCGTGATCAACGAGCATCACCTCTGGCCGGATGAATATCTGAAGCATCTGATGAAAGCCATTGGCGTGATCGGTGAACACGGGCGGGCGGTGATCGTGGGACGAGGTGCCAATTTTATCTTGCCCCCGGAAAACTGTTTTCGAGTTCGGGTCATCGCGCCCATGGTGATTCGCGTGAACCGGCTTAGCAAGGAATTTAATCTTTCCAAGGAAGAGGCGACCCGTCGGCTGTTGCGCACGGAGTCGGACCGCCGGGCCTTTATTCGAAAATACTTCAACGCGAATGTGGCTGACCCGCTCAATTACGATCTGATCATCAACACGGCGAATATGAGTATTGAAAAAGCGGTCGCCACCATTCGTTGCGCGATGACGGCGTAAGCCGGGTTTGCCGGAAGGCCGAGGGCTATGCCGAGTTGTTCTTATCCCCGGGCTTTCCCCATGCTCTCAAAAGGGGGAAGAACTTATGGTTGGCCTTTGGGAAGGGGTATTGATTCAGCTCCCCGAGGGTGACCCATCTGAACGCCACGGGCCCGGAAAGCCGCACCCGCCCTCCGGCATAGCGGCAGATAAATACATCCATTTCGATTTTAAAATGGGTATAGGCATGCTTGACGCGCGTTAACGGCGCCATCACCTCGATGGAAAGTCCCGTTTCCTCTTTTACCTCTCTTTTGCAGGCTTCGATGCTTGTTTCCTTGGCCTTGACTTTTCCGCCTGGAAATTCCCACAGGCCCCCCAACAACCCATCCGGGGCGCGTTGGGTAATCAGGACCTTGCCGTTGCGCCATATGACGGCGACGGCAATGGAGTGGGTCGGTGTCCGTCTTGCCTTGATTCGCCGCGGATACCGGGCAACAACCTTTTTTCGACAGGAAAGGCAATCCGCATTCAGGGGGCATTGCAAGCAATCGGGGATTTCCGGCTTGCAAATCAGCGCCCCCAGTTCCATCATCGCCTGGTTGAAGGTTTCGGGGGACTGCCGGTCCAACAGCGTTTGGGCATACGCATTAAATTCCCGATGCCCGGCGGCCTGATTGACGGGGGTTTCGATGCACGCCAGCCGCGCCAGGACGCGTTTCACGTTCCCGTCCACCACGGCATGGGGTTGAGAGAACGCGATGCTGAGAACGGCCGCCGCGATATACTCCCCCACGCCGGGCAGGGCTCGAAATGCCGCATAGTCATCGGGGACAATCCCCTTGTGCGATTCCGCTACGATTTTTGCGGCCCGGTGCAGATTTCTGGCCCTGGCATAATAGCCCAGTCCCTCCCAGAGTTTGAGCACTTCATGAAGATCCGCTTCAGCGAGGCTCGCTACATCCGGAAACCGGGAAATAAATGTTACATAATAGGGGATCACCGTTTTAACCTGTGTTTGCTGCAACATTACTTCCGAGACCCAGATGCAATAGGGGTTCCGGGTTTCACGCCACGGCAGCGGCCTTTTGTGTTCCTGATACCATCGGGTCAGACGCTGCTGAATAAGCGTGACGGTTTTTTTCGTAATATGCATGGGTATGGTTTAAGGTTCGATCTTTTTAAAGGTGCTTGCGGCCATAAAGCAATAGGGGCATTTTTCGGGCGGTGTCTCGCCGTGATGCATATGCCCGCACATGCGGCATCGCCAAACACCGGCGTGACCGCGCTCGTCCGCTGAGAGTTCGTCCCACGCCGTTTCACGGATCATGGGCAGGTCTTCAAGCGGCGGCATGACCGGCCGGTAGGCTCCCATCGCATGGCCGGCCAGAATGATGCGCTGCACTTCGCTGGTGCCTTCATAGATGCGAAAGAGCCGTGTGTCCCGAAGTAGCTTTTCCACCGGAAAGAAGGGGGTGTAACCATAACCGCCGAATACCTGAAGTGCTTCGTTGGCCACCTCGAGTGCGATTTCGGAGGCGTACAGCTTGGCGACCGAGGCGCTGATCGTGGCATCCGGTTTACTGTCGGCTTCCCAGGCGGCCTTCCATGTCAAAAGTCTTGCGGTTTCAACCTTTTGGTACATTTCCGCAATCTTGAATTGGATTCCCTGGTATGAGGCGATGGCCGCACCGAAGGCGCGGCGCTTTTTGACATAGTCGATGGCATATTCCATGGCGGACCGGGCAGCGCCGACACTCAGCGCGCCGATGGCGGGGCGGGTTCTGGCAAAGGTTCGCATGGCCAGGACAAAGCCTTTTCCCGGCGGCGCCAGAATGTTTTCTTTAGGGACGCGTACGTCTTTAAACTCCAGACCGACCGTGTTGGAGGCACGCTGGCCCAGTTTGGGAATCGGGCGGCCGCAAGTGACGCCGGGCCATTTTTTTTCAACCAGAAAGGCACAGATGCCATTATGCTGCATTTTTGAATCGATGGTGGCAAATACGCAGATGTAATCAGCAATGCCGCCGTTGGTGATCCAGTACTTGGTGCCGTTAAGAAGATAGTCTTCACCGTCCTTTTCCGCCTTGCAGCGAATGCCCGCGATATCCGAACCCATGAACGGTTCAGAGGTCGCAAAGCATATCTTTTTGTTATTTTTCAGTATGTCGGGAAGCACCGTTTCTTTCAAGACCTCGTTGTCGCATAGAAAAACCGGTTGCATGCCAAGGGAGTTGTCAAATATGGAGGTGGCCAGCCCCGGGCAGGCGGCCGCGATTTCCTCGGTGATGATGACCCCTTCGAGAATGCCGTACCCCTTACCGCCGAAGCGGGCGGGAATGTCCGCGTTGGTCAGTCCCGCCGCGATCGCTTTTTCAAGAATCGATAATGGAAATTCGCCGATTCGATCATAATGCCAGGCGATCGGAAGCACCTCTTCGATCGCGAATTTGCGTGCTGTTTGCTGTAACGCAATCTGTTCCGCGGAAAGATCGAAATTTAACATCAGACCCCCTCCTGTTATATGCTGTTATCGGTTGAATGAATACCACCCTTTCAACTCCCAATTGTCACCCCCCCCCTGTAACGAAACAGAATCCCGGCGGCCAGGGCAATGCCCGCGTTGATGAGAAATAAGGAATAGGCGCCGGCGGCCTTATAGAGCGCGCCGCTGAGAAAAAAACCGACCATCAGACCCAGGCCGTAGGTGACGGCATTGTTGACGGCCTGGCCCATGGTTTTTGATTTTTCGGGGCTGAGCCGGTCCATATATAAAATGCTGGCCATGTGAAACGCGCCATAGGTAAAGGCATGAAGAATCTGGGAAGCGAAAAGGATCGCCGGTGTGTTACAGGTTGATAGGATGAGCCAGCGGGCCGCTGCGATGAAAAACGAGTAAGCCAAAATTTTTTCCAACGAAAGATGCCGGAAAAGTTTGCCGGAGTTGACCATCACAAGGATCTCGGCGGTTACGGCCAGCGCCCAGGCGGCGCCGATAAAGGTTTTGCTGCACCCGAGCGTTTCCAGGTGAATGGAAAAAAAACCGTAATAAGCGCCGTGGCTGACCAGCATCAAAAACCCGCAGATCAGAAAAATGACGGTTCCCCGCGTAAAAAGCGGTTGCACTTGTTTGGCATTCAGCAGCTTACCGAGGGCGGCGGTTTTCGGCATGCCGAAGGAAAAGGCGCATTGAAGCAGGGAGATGCCCAAAATGCCGAACAGAATGAGTCGCATGGAAAAAGAATCGGTGAACTTGCCGAATCCGATCACCGCGAGAATAAAACTGATGGAGCCCCAGGCGCGAATGCGCCCGTAATGTCGCTTATGCTTTCCGAGCGTTTCCATGGTGGCCGCTTCCAGAAAACTGATGATCGGTGAATAAAATAACCCGTAGAAAAAGGTGATGATCAGCATGGGCCAGAAGCTGGACGTCATCAGATAGAAGGCCCAGATGAGCATGCTCATGATACTGCAAAAAATATAAATCGGCCGCTGCCCGCCGGATCGGTCGGCGATGGCGCCCCAGAGCAGCGGGAACAGCGCAAAGGCCGCCGAACGGATGCCGGAGATGGCGCCGATCTGAAAACCGGTCAGCCCGATGTGGTAGCAATACAGATTGAAATAGGGCAGGAAAATGCCGAGCACGCCGAAATAAAGAAAGTACTGAATACTGACGATGGACCGGACAACCTGTGACGAATCTTTTTCCATAGCCGGCTCATACGGCATTTGGTTGCAAAAGACAATGCTATCTTTCCTTTACAAAATTATATCGTAATGTTACTTTTCATACTCAGAATGTAGAGGCGCCCGGTATCTATTGGATTCATCGGTTCGCACGTCGACCGAAAAGGCCGAACCCGCCAAATATTATCAATCAGCCAAGCAGGAGCCGAGTATGGACTATATCAAAATTCGATTCGGTGGAATTTTAGATGAAATAGAATCCGAAATCGGAAAAACGATCGATGGGATGTTTCGCCCGAGGGCGCTGAGCCCGACCTTCAACTGTTCGGAGTGCACCTGGAAGCCCCAGATGGATATCTATGAAACGCCCGATGCCATCATTATTTTAGCGGAGATTGCGGGCGTCAACAAGGAAGACCTGGACGTTGAACTCAATAGCCGGGCGGTTAAAATATCCGGCCGGCGCATGGGCAAGGCGCCGGGAACGAATTCGACCTATCGGCTGGCGGAGATTCAATACGGCTCGTTTGAGAGAATTTTATATCTGCCGGTACCCATTGATCCGGAAAATGTCGGAGCGATTTACTCGAATGGCTTTCTTGAAATACGGCTTACCCGGCTTCCTCTGGACAAGACCCATAAGGTGCCTATTCTAGACGGATGAAAACCGATATCGCCGGCGAGGAAACCGAAGGTACACGCGCAACGATGAGATTCATTCAAAAAAACAGAGCAGTTTCTTAGCACAGAGACGCGGAGGAGTCCATGACCCAGCAACCATCTTTAGACGTTGGTACTGAAAATATACCGGAAACACTACCGATATTACCCCTGTTCGATGTCGCGCTTTTCCCCAAAATGGTGTTGCCCATTGTGGTGATGCCGGGGGATTCCATTCTTCTGGTGGATGAGGCCATGTCCAAGGATCGCATCATCGGTCTGTTGGCATCGAAAAAAACACAGGCTGAAGGGGTGGTAAATCCTGATGATCTCTATGGAATCGGGACCAGCGCCCTCATTTTGAAAATGGCCAAAGCCCCGGACAATCGGGCGCAGCTTCTGGTGCAGGGGCTCGGCCGGTTTCAGGTGGAGAAGTTCATCGAGGGCGGACCCTATCTCAAGGCCCAGGTGAGAAACCTGAAAGAAGAAGGCCAGAAGGACAAGGAGGTCGAGGCACTGATGGCGAACCTGACGGCACAGTTCACGCGCGTGGTGGAACTTTCGCCCGGGCTGCCGCAGGAAATCATCGCCATGGCCAAGTCCATTCACGAGCCTGGCATTCTGGCGGATATGGTGGCCTCCACCATCAATTCCACGGCGGAAGAAAAACAGCATGTGCTTGAAATCCTGAGTATCAAGGACCGGTTAACCGAGGTAACGCGCCTGGTCAACTACCAGCGCGATGTGATGGAGCTTGGCAATAAAATTCAGAGCCAGGTGAAGGGGGATATGGACAAGCGCCAGCGCGAGTACTACCTGCGCCAGCAGCTTAAAGCCATTCGGGATGAATTGGGCGAGTCGGACGATGGCAACGTGGAAGTCGAGGATTATCGCGCCAAGATCGAAGCGAAAAAACTGCCCGAGGAAGCCCAAAAGGAGGCCAAGCGGGAACTGGACCGGCTGGCCCGCATGCATCCCTCCTCCTCTGAGTATACGGTCGCTTCCACCTATCTTGACTGGCTGACGGCGCTTCCCTGGCATGAGGCCACCGAGGATAACCTGGATATCGCAAAGGCCCGCAAGGTGCTCGATGACGATCATTTCGGGCTTGAAAAAGCCAAAAAACGGATACTGGAGTACCTGGCCGTTCGAAAACTAAAACCCGATTCCAAGGGCCCCATTTTGTGTTTTGTCGGCCCGCCGGGCACGGGCAAGACCTCACTCGGAAATTCCATCGCCCGGGCCCTGGGCCGGAAATTCATTCGACTCTCCCTTGGCGGGGTTCGGGATGAGGCGGAAATTCGCGGCCATCGCCGCACCTATGTTGGCGCGTTGCCGGGCCGAATCATTCAGGGCATTCGCCGGGCTGAATCGAATAACCCCGTTTTTATGCTTGATGAGATCGACAAGGTCGGCAGCGATTTTCGCGGTGATCCCTCCTCGGCGCTTCTGGAAGTATTGGATCCGGAACAGAACTTTACCTTTCAGGATCATTACCTGGATGTGGCCTTTGATTTGTCGAAGGTCATGTTCATCACGACCGCCAACGTGCTGGATACGATTCCGCCGCCGTTGCGCGACCGCATGGAAGTCTTGCAGTTGCTGGGATATACGGAAGATGAAAAAATTCAGATCGCCAATCGCTATCTGATCCCGCGCCAGCGGGAGGCGCACGGGTTAACGGGTAAACACATTACCTTTAACAAGGCCGCCATTAAAAAAATCATCACCGGTTATACGCGGGAAGCCGGACTGCGAAACCTGGAGCGCGAGATTGCTTCGGTTTGCCGGGGGGTGGCCGCCAAGGTGGCCGAAGGCGTCACTGAATCCGTCAGCATCACCGCGGACAATCTTTCCGAATATATCGGTTCGGTGCGAATCTCTTCGGATACGAAAGCAAGGACGTCCACACCCGGTGTGGCCACGGGACTGGCCTGGACACCGGTGGGCGGCGAACTGCTTTTTATTGAGGCTACGGCCATGCCGGGCAAGCGGAACCTGACCCTGACCGGCCAGCTCGGAGATGTCATGAAGGAATCGGCGCAGGCCGCGCTGAGCTTTATTCGGTCCAACGCCAAGTCGCTGGGCATCGAGAATAAATATATCGAGGAACATGACCTTCACATTCATGTGCCGGCTGGAGCGATTCCCAAGGACGGCCCTTCCGCCGGGGTGACGATGCTCACGGCCCTTACGTCTTTAATGACCAATCGAAAGATCAAAAAGGATCTTGCCATGACCGGCGAGATTACCCTTCGCGGGCTGGTATTGCCGGTGGGCGGTATCAAGGAAAAGGTGCTGGCCGCGCATCGGGCCGGCATCAAGACGCTTATTTTGCCAAAATGGAACGAGAAGGATCTCGAGGATATTCCCGAAAAAGTGAAAAAGGATATTACGTTTCACTTTGTGGATAAAATGCGAGAGGTTTTGGATATTGCGCTTGGTGATAAATAGGTCAGCGGTAGGCGGCAGGGGAGGGTGTCTCGCCTTGTCCTGGATCGGGGTGTGCATCGCGTGCCTGATATTGGGTATCGGTTGCGCGCCAAAGGCGCCTGCGCCGATACCGGGTGCGCAAAAACCTTATAAGATCGATCGCCAGTGGTACCGGCCCCTTGCCGATGCTCGGGGGTTTCGCCAGAAAGGGCTGGCCTCCTGGTATGGCCGGGACTTTCATGGCAAAAAGACAGCCTGCGGCGAACGGTACGATATGCATAATATCAGTGCGGCCCACACAATTTTACCCCTCGGCACCTGGGTGCGCGTGCGCAACATGAATAACGGCAAAACGCTGGACGTGCGAATCAACGATCGGGGCCCCTTTGTCCGGGGCCGGATTATTGATTTATCTTACGGGGCGGCCAAGGTTCTCGGCGTGGTGGGGCCGGGTGTCGTGCCGGTGGAAATCGTGGCGCTGGGCAAGTCGACCTCAACGTCCACCGATTATGCCGCCAGAAGAACCTATACGCCGCAAGCCTACGATAGAGGAAAATTCACGATTCAGGTAGGCGCTTTCCGGGATCGGGGCAATGCGCAACGGCTGGTTTCAAAATTGGAGCGGAATCACGAAAACGCCCATATCGTGACCTATGACAGTGGTCAGGGGATGCTGTATCGGGTGCGGGTGGGCCGAAGTACTTCTCTGTCGGAAGCACTGGCTTATGAGGATGTCTTGAACCGGAACGGTTATTCGGAAACCACGGTGGTGGCGGAATGAACCATAGGGACTGCGGATGGGCGATAAGGTGGTATTTCTCGATAGAGATGGCGTGATCAATCGCGATTCGCCCGGCTATATCAAATCCGTTGCCGAATTTGTGTTTCTTCCCCGCAGCCTGGAAGCCATTCGCCTGTTGACGACAAACGGCTTTTCCGTGATCGTCATCACCAATCAATCGGCGATCGGCCGGGGCATGATAAGCCCGGCGGTACTGGAAGAAATACATCAACACCTCATCGATACCGTGAAAGAAAACGGTGGCCGCATTCGCGATATTTTTTTCTGCCCTCATACCCCTGAAGAAAATTGCGATTGCCGCAAACCCAAACCCGGATTGATTTTTCAGGCCGGTCACACCTACGGTATCGCGCTTAGCGAAACCGTGATGGTGGGTGACCGCGTCAAGGACATTCAATGCGGCCATGCGGCCGGGTGCGGGGCTGCAATACTGGTGCGCACCGGCAATGGGGATAGGGCGGCAACGGCGCTCAGCGAACAGCATATTCCGGTCAACTTCTTGGCGGAAGACCTCTATGATGCCGTATCATGGATTCTTTCTTCTCCGTTCAACGGCCCAACGCCATGATTTCCCTTCAAGGCCATCTGGAACGTATTCATTACCAGCACGAAAAGTCCCATTACACCATCGGACGGGTGCGGGTGAATGAGACCCATCATATGGTCTCCGTGGTGGGCGTAATGCCCGGCGTGCAGACCGGTGACCATCTCAAGCTTCTGGGCGCCTGGGAGACGCACGAAAAATACGGCCAGCAATTCCGGGCCGCCTCCGTTGAAATCGTGCCGTCGGACCCCCTGGAGAGTATTCGAAAATTCCTTTCCTCCGGGTTTGTAAAAGGCATCGGGCCCAAACTGGCCGGAAAACTTCTGGCCCATTTTGATGCGGATATTCTCAATGTGCTTGAAACCGATCCGGGCCAATTAAGCGAAGTGCCGGGCATCAGCGCGACTAAAGCCGCCGGCATCGCGGAGGCCTGGCAGGCGCACCACGGCGCGCGGCGTGCCATGATGTTCTTGCAGGCCCACGGGGTCAAAGCCTTTCACTGCGTGCGCATTCTCAATGTGCTCGGACCCGGGGCGGTGGAGATTATTCAAAACGACCCCTACCGGCTCTCCACGGAAGTCGATGAAATCGATTTTTTTCTGGCCGATCAACTGGCCTTGAAACTGGGGGTTGCACCGGATGATCTTCGGCGGTTGCAGGCCTGCATTCTGTATCTTCTCGAGCAGGCAGTTGCCCGGGGCGATACCTTTGCGGATCGGGCGGAGCTGCTGGCCGCGTGTAACAAAATCACCGGTGTTGACGAAGAGCCGGCCAAGGCCGCGCTTGATTCCCTGACGTCGGCGGGAATGCTCGTAATTGAAGACGATATGGCGGAAACGCCCAGTGGCGAAGCGGTGTATTTAGAGCCGTTGCACGCGGCGGAAATCGGGATCGCCCGGCGGTTGACCGCTTTGCTGAGCGTGCCGGTGCCGTTTCTCTCGATGGACCCCGATGACATGGCTTCCCGGGTGGTTCAAAGGCTTGCCATCAAGCCATCCGATGCCCAATTGGCGGTGCTCTCGGAAATATCGTCCCACAGGGCCGTCATTATCACCGGCGGCCCCGGAACCGGCAAAACCACCCTGATCCGTTCGGTGTGCGCCGTTTTCGGGGCGATCGGCAAGCGGATTTGTCTTGCCGCCCCCACCGGCAGAGCCGCCAGACGGCTTTCGGAAGTTACGGGCAAAAAAGCCGCCACCATTCACAAACTATTGGGATATCATCTGGAAGAGGGCCGTTTTGAGAGAGACGAGAATGATCCCATAGACGCCGATGTCATTATTGTAGATGAAATGTCCATGGTGGACGCGCTGCTCATGCACCATCTGCTGCGGGCGGTTCCCATGACGGCGGTGCTGGTTCTGGTGGGGGATGTGTTTCAACTGCCGCCGGTGGGCCCCGGCAACGTGTTATCGGATCTGATCGATTCGGGAAGAATATGCACCTTTGAACTAAAAGAGATTTTCAGGCAGGCGCAAGAAAGCCAAATCGTGGTCAATGCCCACCGGGTCCGGGCCGGCCTCATGCCGGATTTGATCGAATCGGATCCCGTATCCGCGGATACGGAGTTTTATTTTATCGAGAAAAACACCCCGGCTGCCGTTGTCGAAACCATTGTCACGCTGTGCCGCGACACCATTCCCCGCGGCTTTGATCTGGATCCCGTGCGGGATATTCAGGTTCTTACGCCGATGCACAAAGGGGATGCCGGCACCCTGAATTTGAACCAGATCCTTCAGGAAGCGCTCAACCCGAACCCGGTGCGTACCGAGAAAAAAGGGCGCGTTTTCCGGCTCGGCGATAAGCTCATGCATCTAAAAAATAATTATCAGAAAGAAGTCTTTAACGGCGATATCGGCACCGTTATCGCCATCGACAACGAAGAAACGCAGCTTCTGGTGGACTATGACGGCCGGGAGGTGGCCTACGATTTTGATGAAACGGACGAATTGTCCCTGGCCTACGCGATTTCCGTTCACAAATCCCAGGGCTCGGAGTATCCGGCGGTTGTCGTGCCCATGATCACCCAGCATTACATTCTGCTTCAGCGCAACCTCTTATACACGGCGTTAACGCGGGGGCAACGCCTGGTTTTTCTGGTCGGCTCTCGAAAAGCGGTGGAAATCGCCCTAAATAACGATAAGCCTCATCAGCGCTTGTCCGGCCTGCATCATTTTCTTCTGAAGTAAAAACAACGGGTTCTGAGAATGCACGGTTGCAAATGATCCATTTTTAGACATCGGCGTTTTTTTCGGAGCGGTTGTATCGGGTCGTCTAACCGCAGTGGCGGGCGGATAATCAGATTCCAACCGTGTCAAACTCACACATAAGCACCGGTAATGAAAAAGCAGCGCCCGTATGCCGGTCGTTAATCGGGTGTGCCGTTTACTCATTTTACCGAGGCCCTTATACTCTTCCCGGTCACTGCTTTTTCAAAACCGGCGCTAATGCGCTCAAACAGTGCCACGGTCTCCATCTGATCACCCGCCCGCCGCCGCTCCCTCCGAATATCGAATGAGCGTAGCCGCGATCCCGGTGCCGCCTGCACGGCGTCTTTACTCGTGTATTCAAGAGGCTTGGTTTCAGCCTGCAATCCAAAGTCCCTTAAGTCCTTATCACTCAGTCCTGAGTCTTTAAGAAATGATGACACATTACTCGCTTTGCTGTAACCAAATAGCCAGTAATCAGAATGCCCCATCTTAGCTCTATCCGGAAAAAGCACCATCTTTTCCAGAGTTTTTTTGCACTAGACAAAATAGGTCCGATTGTTTTCAGCGTTTAGTTTTTCATGGGGCGGATGGGCTTGGAAATTAATAAACCGCCCCATCGGTGTCCGTAACCTGGTCGGTTAAAAAATGGTTGGCGGATAACTGGTTGCTATTTGTATACACGGCTGTTTTCAGCCGTGTATACAAACTGAAAAGGGAACGACATATTTTTTTTAACATCTTGTTTAAATGCAGTATACTTTCAAAATCCAATGAGACCCTAATGTCGATTTAGGCAACTGATTCAGCCGTAATTGTCAAATTTTTAGGCCGTCTAATATAATGTCCGAATCAAAAAAATATTTTTCATTCAGATTGACTAAACATACCGAATAGTCATATTGTGTATGCTATGGAATTTGAATTTGACCCTAAAAAATCGGATATCAATAAAAATAAGCATGGGATTGATTTTATTGAGGCCCAAGAGCTTTGGAATGATCCTGATTTATTAGAAATTCCTGCGAAAACAAGCGATGAAGTAAGATTTCTGGTAATTGGCAAAATAAGCGACAAACACTGGACTGGGATTATTACATATCGCAATGATAATATGCGTATCATCTCAGTACGGCGTGCCAGAAATGAGGAGATTGAGATTTATGAAAGCTAAAGAATTAGACAAGAAGTTTGATGAAGGTGAAAGTGTTATGGAGCATCTTGACCTTTCAACGGCAAGACGTCCGAACCAGGAGCAAAAACGGGTTAATGTCGATTTTCCTCTTTGGATGATTCAATCATTAGATAAAGAAGCCAAGCGCCTTGGTGTTCCTCGGCAATCGATTATTAAAATTTGGCTTGCTGAAAGATTAAATCGATCCACTGCCGCATAGTATTCGAACCTGCCGTTTCACGTTTACCGGGAACCCGGGGCGGCCGTTTCTCATTTGGCCTTCAGCTTTCAACGTATCTTAAAAGCATTCCGTATTGGGTTCCCGGCAAGTGAACTAAACGTTAGCTACCCAACTTTTCATCCGGTTCAATACCAAAGGAGACACAAAATGATAAAACGCACAAGACTCATCGCGCTGGGGTGCATCATAGCGCTGCTTGCGCTTCCACAGATCCAAGCTCACGCCCAAGACAAGATCGGCGCAGCGGAGGCGCGTGCCATCGCCGTGGACGCCTATATCTACTTCTATCCGCTGGTATCGATGGACATTACCCGTCTGCAAAGCACGAACGTTGAACCCGGAAGAGAGTTCGCCAAGGGACCGATGAACATGTTCGTCAGCGTCCCGGAGTACCCGCCTGCCGATCTGAAAATCGTCGTGCGCGTCAACTTCGACACGCTCTATTCCGTCGCCTGGTTGGACCTGACGAAGGAACCGCTGATCGTCTCCTCACCGGATACCGATGGCCGTTACTACCTGCTGCCAATGCTCGACATGTGGACTGACGTTTTCGCTTCGCCGGGTTGGCGAACTACAGGCACTCAGGCCGGCAACTTCCTTGTCACGCCTCCCGGCTGGACGGGCGAGGTGCCGAGCGGCTTCTCACACATTCCCGCACCGACGCCATATGTCTGGGTAATCGGCCGCACCAAGACTGATGGCTCCGCCGATTACCCTGCTGTTAATAAGATCCAGGCGGGCTACAAAGTCACCCCGCTCTCGGGTTGGGGCAAGCCGCCCGCCCAGATGACTGTAAAAATCGATCCAAGTGTGGACATGAAGACCGCGCCCAAGACCCAGGTCGACAACATGCCCGCAGATAAGTACTTCGCCTATGCAGCGGAACTGATGAAACTGAATCCACCTCATGTCACCGACCAGCCGATCATTGCGCAGATGAAGCGCCTTGGAATCGAACCTGGCAAGAGTTTCGATATGAACAACGTTGACACGGTGATTCGAGGCGCCCTCGAAGCCGCCCCGGCTGAAGGCCAGAAACTCATGGCGTGGAAACTGCCGACGTTGGCCCGGGTCGCCAACGGCTGGTCGATGAACACCGACACAATGGGCGTGTACGGCAACTACTACCTCAAGCGCGCCATCGTCACCCAGCAGGGCCTTGGTGCGAACCTCCCCGAGGATGCGATCTATCCGCTAAACCTCGGCGATGCAGCCGGCAAGCCGCTGAATGGCGCGAACAAGTACACCATTCACTTCGCCAAGGGCGCAACACCGCCCGTGAACGCCTTCTGGTCGATCACGCTCTATGACGCAGAGGGCTTCCAAGTTGGCAACGCGCTGAATCGCTTCGCGCTCAGCAGTTACATGCCGTTCAAGACCAATGCCGATGGTTCGCTCGATCTGTATTTCCAGAACGAAAGTCCCGGCAAGGATCTGGAGGCCAATTGGCTTCCCGCGCCCAAAGAGCCGTTCAACCTGACCATGCGTCTCTACGCCCCGACGCCCGAGGCTCTCACCGGCAAATGGAACCCTCCGCCGGTGCAGCAAGTGCCCTAGCATAATGAATCGGCCTGAGGCTTGGGATTCGTCAGGCCAGCTAACAAGTCGCTCAACCGGAGCGGCGGATGGACACGGAATCAATATTCAACGCCTCTGCCGCCGCCCGGTTAGCTCAGGCGTTGGCCCCCAATTATTGACAATGCCGTATCGATAGTGTTATCGTAATACGAAAACGCTATCGATAGGGGGGATATTATGCATACTGTTACAGTTTCACCAAAATTCCAAGTTGTTATCCCAAAGTTAATAAGGGATGCATTGCACCTTCGCCCCGGCCAAAAGATTAAGATTATGGAGTATGATGGGCGAATAGAGCTAATACCTGATCGAGACATATCTGAGCTAAAAGGTTTCCTTAAGGGAATTAATACGGAGTTTGTTCGCGAGGATGACAGATTATGAATATTGTTGACTCATCGGGGTGGCTTGAATATTTTTCAGGGGGGATCAATTCGGAAAACTTTGCATCCCCTCTTCAAGATCCATCATCTTTAATTGTGCCCGTAATCACTATATATGAAGTGTTCAAAGTGGCGTTGCGTGAGTCTGGCGAAAATGAAGCCCTTCAAGCCGTGGCTGCGATGCAACAAGGTACGATTATTGATCTTACCGCAAGTATCGCAATCAATGCTTCTAAGCTCAGCTTGCGGTATAGCCTTCCCATAGCTGACAGTATTATTTTATCTACTGCTCAAGCGTATGAGTGTTTAATCTGGACACAAGATTCAGACTTTGAAAATTTACCAGGCGTTAAATTTTTCCCCAAAACAAAGGTTGGGCCAACAACCACATGAAGCGGGACAGGCTATAGCGGTCTATGGTCGCCCTTTACTGGGCGACCCGGCGCGTTGCCCGATAAGCCCTCACCTTGCCGACTTCAAGGCGCAGAGAGAGAAGCACTCAAATGGGCCCGTGCGACTCTTCGGCGGGCCGTCCGTGCCTCCGGGATAAAATCTGTTGCCGCGATCGTTTTTATAACGGCACTATCCAACTCAAGCGGGTTCCACCACCAGCGTCAGGCGGATAAATACAGGTCAATTCGGGATAGAATGCATGGTTGACCCCATTCACCTTCTAAGAGTGTCCAAGCTATTTATTAACATCAGATAACCATCCGGACCATCCGGGAATTCAAATCAGGAACATCACATCGAATGTGATCCTACTTTGTTGAAGGAGGTGGCGGTTATGGGGAGGCCTGGATATGATCTCGATACACAACCGTATGCAAAAAGCATCGCGGGATCCAAGAAAATCCGCTGGGATATCGACGCGGATGTGCTTAGGGGAAGAGAGTTCGATTTTTCGAAAAAATTTCTTCCGGACGGCATTTCGAAGGTGGACCGTTTAAGCTTCTTGAGCGAACCGCAGCAGCGGTTTCTTAGTCAAATCGAGGGACGCACGTATGCCAGTATGTTCGGGTTTGTCGAGCGCTTTATCGTCGCCAAAATGCTTGATATCTCCCGTGACCACTGGCTGGGGGATCAGGTGGCCCTCGAGGCACTTGTCCGGTTTTGCGACGAGGAACTGAAACACCAGGAGCTTTTTAGACGTCTGGAAAAAATGATGGCCCGCGGAATGCCGGATGGCTATGAATTTCCATGGGATCCCAATCAGGTGGCGGCTGTGGTGCTGGAAAAATCGACGTGGGCGGTTATGGCACTGATCTATGAAATTGAGCTTTTTACCCAAGAGCATTACAAACAAAGCATTGCGCAGGATGAGAATCTGTCCGATCTCTACAAAGATGTATTCCTGTATCATTGGAAAGAAGAAGCCCATCACGCATTCCTGGATTCACTTGAATGGTCCCGCGTGAATAAAAAAATCACGCGGGAAGAACGGGACGAGGCTATCGGAGAAGTCATCGATCTGGTGACGGCGGTGGATGGCATATTACAGAAACAATGTGAATACGACATCCGGTATTTTATTCAGAATACCCGCCAATCTTTTTTCGAGGACCAGATCGCCCGTATGCAAGCCGTGTTGCTGGAGGCTTACCGCTGGCAATACATCTTCTCCGGGGTCGAGCATCCTAAATACCAGGAACTTTTCGGACAGATGACGACGGAGGAACAACGAGAACGCATCGGGCGGGCGCTGGCACCCCTGGCGCCCCACGCCTGAGTCAACGGATGAACAGAAGCGGCCGCCCGAAATACGGTTAAAATTCACTTGAACTTTTTAAATTAGGAGAACGAAAAATGAAAAAGATACGAAATATAACCATGGTATTGGCAATCGTATGTTTAGTCCTGGCAACTTTTAGTGCGTCAGATGCATTGTCTGACGAACATGATCTTCTGAAAGGGGTCAATGCCACCCCCGTTCTATTCGATATGAGGGATGGAAATCCAAAATCCGCCGTCATTCACCTGAATCTCATTTACGATACCTTCCAGGAATTGAGCGCCGCCAAAAAGAATCCTGAGTTTGTGGTCGTTTTCATGGCCGGTTCGGTCAAACTGATTTCCAGTGACCACAGCGGATTTGATGCCGAAGTGCAAACTTCGCTGAAAGAGATTCCCGGTATCATTTCCAAATTGTCGGAGGCGGGCATTCGTATGGAAGTATGTCTGTTTGCCGTAAAGGTTATGGGGGTTGACCCGACCTCGCTTCTGCCGAAAATAGAACGGGTGGGAAACGGCTGGATATCAGAGATCGCTTATCAGACCAAGGGCTATTCGTTGGTTCCGGTCTATTGAAATAGGTTCCAAAATGAAAATGACACAGTTATAAGAGTCGACATTCTTTTTGATCATGATGGAGAAGGTAATAAGGCTGATTCGGGCCGTCCCGAAAAGGTGACCCTTTGTCACAAGGAAAGGCAACTCGCACAATTGTGGAATCCGCCCTGGACACGCATCTGAATCACTTCGACACGATGGGTGAATGCAGCGGAGAATTGCTAACGGCTGCATTCAAATCCACATTCCGAAGAAAAATATTTGCCGAGCTTATCATGTCCCAACAGATACAAAGGTCACGTTTGTTGTCGGTCATGGAAACCGTATGATAGAAAACCGGTGTGCCGTCCGGAATATCTAAGAATTCAGCAGTCTCGTCCGTGCAAAGATATGGCACAAGGGATTCTTTCATAAGTAACGGACTAGATTCCATCCACTTTGTTATGGATACAATGAGTGCCGCAGCCGACGTCGATTCTTTAACTTTGGCAATCCGCATCCATCTTTTCGGCAAATAGTAAGAGATGAATGCCTTGAACTTCCATTTTCCGGTGAACGTAATCCGACAATATACTTTTAATACCACCTGGTTTGAAGCAGCGTCTTTAATGTTCAATAGGCCTCTTAGCCGAGGGGTGGTTTCCACCCATTCTGAACTAATGGATTCGGCCTTCGCCATTTTTGCCTCTGAAATCGACTCTCGCGAACTGATTAATGTTGCTAAATCAAAAAAACGCAAATCCAAATTTTCAGGCACAACCGTTCCCCAGCCTTGTTTTTTGATAAGAAGTCCCTCCCTTTCGAGAAGATCAAGGCTTTTTCGAACGCTTGTTTGTGACATGCCATGTTGACGCGCCAGTTCCTCTATCGTAGCAATTTTAGAGCCCTTCAGAATTTCACCTTTAAGGATATCATGCTTGATTTTATGGTAGAGGCGGAAAAAGAGTGGTATATTTTGGTTTAAAGGCAATTGATGTTTCTCCTTATTTGATAACGGCTTACTTTTTATATAGAAAAATAGCAACAAGTGCAATAGCCAATCACGCAGAAGACCACCTCAACGGGCTGGGGGCGGCCTTCTTCATGATCGGAATGAATTAAAAAATGGGGCATCCGGCCGGCCGGTCCGGGGTGGGGGTATCGTTTCAATGGGTTTCCCCATGAGGGTTATCTTAAAGGTTAACTTTTCGATAAGAATATTTAATATTTAGGATGCGATCTCATGCCCTCTTTCGAAGGTTGACGACCGAGGAGGAATATTGGTGATTAGTACCGAATTCGACATCGCGCAATTTGTGCAAGCGGCGGGGGATGCAATCATAGCGGCAAATGCAGACGGCGCGATAATCTTTTGGAATTCAGCGGCGGAACGAATCTTTGGGTACACGAAAGACGAGGCGCTCGGTCATTCGCTTGATATGATTATTCCGGAGCGTCTTCGAAAGCGGCACTGGGAAGGATATCGACAAGTGGTTCAATCCGGCCGAACCCGGTATGGTAGCGAAGTGCTTCGTGTACCTGCTGTACGTAAAGACGAGCGGCCTCTTTCGATTGCGTTCACGGTTGCGCTGCTTTTCTCCCCGAGCGCACAATTGCAGGCTATTGCCGCGATCATACGTGATGATACCACCCACTGGAACGAGGAGCGCGCGCTTCGCCAACAGCTGGCCGGGTTAAAAGCCAAGAATAGTTGAATACTGATCCGATACCATATGGAACTGCGGTCCGACTGAATGTTAGACCCTTAACCAGACACATGCACGCTTTTGCGTGTATATTCGCTGAAGGTGAAAGATGGCTTTCTTTCATGCATCCCGGCATCCCGGCATCCGGCTTTGCCGGATTAGGACAGCAGATTCATCAGCGTGGCCTCATCGATCACCGTCACTCCCAGGCTTTCGGCTTTGGCAAGTTTGGACCCGGAATCCGAGCCGGCCACAAGATAATCGGTTTTGCTGCTGACGGAGCCGGCGACCTTGCCGCCCAGGGCGGTGATTTTCATTTTGGCTTCGCTGCGGGGCATGCTGCTCAGGGTGCCGGTGAGTACAAATGTTTTGCCGGACAGGGGGGCGGCGCCGGCGGGTTTTTCTTTCTGATAGGAGATGACGACGCCGTTTTCCAAAAGCCGGGTGACGAGATCTTTGTTCCCGGCATGTTGAAAAAAAGCGACGATGCTTTTCGCGATGACGCCGCCGATGCCGTCGATGGCGGTGAGTTCTTCTTCGGTGGCGAAGGCTAGGTCATCGATATGGCGGTAGTGTCCGGAAAGGATTTGTGCGACGTTTTCTCCCACGTAGCGAATGCCCAGCCCGAAGAGAAACCGGTCAAAGGAGACGGATTTGCTTTTTTCGATAGCGTCGATGAGGTTTTGCGCTGATTTAGCCCCCATCCGATCCAGTGCGCTTAGCGTATATCGATTCAGCAGAAAAAGGTCTGCGCTGGAAACTATCAGCCCTTTTTCCACCAGTTGCTCCACGAGTTTGTCGCCGAGGCCTTCGATATTAAAGGCGCCTTTGGCAGCAAAATGCTTGATGCGTTCCTTCAATTGGGCCGGGCAGGCCGTGTTGATGCACCGGGTGGCGGCTTCCAGAGGATCTCCGGTTTCGCTTTTTTCCCGAATCGTGCCGGCACCGCAAGCCGGGCAGGTGCGTGGCATGTGAAAGATGGTTTCCGCGCCGGTGCGGCTGGAGAGGATCGGTTTTACCACCTTGGGAATGACATCACCGGCCCGTTCCACAAACACCCTATCTCCGATACGGATATCTTTCTGGGCGATTTCGTCCTCGTTGTGCAGCGTGGCGCGGCTGACCGTGACGCCGCCGACCTTTACCGGTTCTAAAATGGCCACCGGTGTCAAAGCGCCGGTTCGCCCAACCTGGACTTCGATATTCAGCAGCCGGGTGGTTTCCTGAACGGCTTTGAATTTATACGCAATCGCCCATCTGGGGCTGCGGGATTTTTCCCCGAGCCGCTCGCGCAGGGCAAGATCATCCACTTTGACGACCATGCCATCGATCTCGTAGGAAAGTTCTTGGCGTTTTGATTCCAGTTCCCGGTGAAAGGCCAAGACTTCGTTGATCGGTATTCGGGGCCTTATGAGCGGATTGATTTTAAAGCCGAAAGATTTCAGCCGGCACAGCATGTCCCAATGAGAAGAAACCCGAAGGCCATCGGTTCGGCCGACGCCGTAGAGAAAAATATCCAGTGGCCTGGCGGCGGTGACGGCTGAGTCCAGTTGGCGCAGAGAGCCTGCCGCTGCATTTCTGGGGTTGGCGAAAAGGGGAAGTCCTTCGGACTGGCGACGGTTGTTCAGGGCTTCAAAGCCGGCAAGGCTGATAAATACCTCGCCTCGTACTTCCAGCAGCGGCGGCACTCCGCCGTCCGGACCCGGCTGCAGAATGAGCGGAACGGCGCGAATGGTGCGCATGTTGTCCGTAATGACTTCTCCGTTCACCCCGTCGCCGCGCGTGGTGCTGAGTGTCAGCCTGCCGTCCCGGTAAACGATTTCCACGGCGATGCCGTCCAGTTTCGGTTCCGCTGTATAAAGCACCGGATCTTTTGTTTCCAGCAATTTCCGAACCCGCTGATCAAAGTCCAGAATATCCGAATCATTAAAGGCGTTGTCCAGGCTCAGCATGGCAATGGCATGCGGGGCGGTTTCAAAGCTTGCCAGCGGGGGCGCTCCCACCCGCATCGTCGGCGAATCGGGAGTGACCAGGGAGGGATGCGCCGTTTCAATTTCGGTCAGTTCTTGCAGCAACCGGTCGTATGCGTTGTCCGAAATTTCAGGATCATCCAGCACATAATACCGATGGTTGTGCCGGTGAAGCTCGCGGCGAAGCCACGCAACTCTTTCAATGAGTTCAGGGGGATTGGCGTTTGGCATATCGAATCGATTCGGAATAGAGGGTTGAATTGTCGAAAAACAAATACCAGAAGACGAAGGATTTGTAAAATCATCTTGATGGCGCTCCGCACAGCCTGGCGGATTCCTTAAGCCCATCCTTGCCTGCCCCTTGGATTTGCTTTTTTCTAATTGAATTTCCTTGCGCACGCGGCCCAATGGGTTTAGACCCTTTACCAGAAACATACACTCTTTTGCGTGTATATTCTCCGAAAGTGAAAGATGGCTTTTATGCATCCCAGCATCCGGCTTTGCCGGATCAGGTTTTTATTTCTTAGCGGCAACGCTTATTTATAAATCGTTAAAGGAGGTTTTATATGGCTGAAAACATACTAATTATCGGTGCGGTAGCGGTGGGTCCCAAGTCGGCATGTCGGTTTAAAAGGCTTTGTCAGAACGGAAATGTCACCATCATTGACCAGGATGACATGATATCCTACGGCGGGTGCGGCATTCCTTACTATATATCCGGAGATGTGAGTGATGAATCGGAACTCCGGTCGACGAGTTTTCATATGGTCCGGGATGAGCGGTTTTTCCGCGACGACAAGGGCGTGACCGCCCTGACCGGTACCAAGGCTCTGAACATCGACCGGCGAAACAAGACCGTTCGTATCCGGGAAAATAACGGCAATGAAAAAGACCTTTCCTATGACAAGCTGGTGATCGGCGTCGGAACCCGGCCCCGGGAGCTCAACATTCCGGGAACAGGGTTGAAAAATGTTTACAGAGTGGGCAACCTTCATGACGCCATTCAGATCAAGGAGAAAATTACAGCCGGTCAGGTAAAAAAGGCGGTGGTCATCGGCGGCGGATTTATCGGTCTGGAAATGGCTGAGGCGCTGGCGGATATGTGGCAGATCGAAACCACGGTGGTGGAGTTCTGCGATCAGATCATGCCCGGTTTTGTCAGCAAAAGCCTGGCCCTCATGGCCCGAAAACGCATGGAGGCCGAAGGCGTAGCCTTTTATCTGGGAGAATGCGTGGAAGCGCTGGAAGGGGCTGAGGCGGTGGAGAGGGTTCGGACCAACCAACGCACACTTGAGGCGGATCTGGTCATCATGGCGGTGGGCGTGGCGCCGAACACGCAACTGGCGGCGGATGCCGGGCTTGAGATCGGGCCGAACGGGTTTATCGTGGTCAACGATCATATGCAGACATCGGACCCGGACATCTATGCCGGTGGCGACTGTGTGCAAATTACGAATCTGGTGACGGGGAAACCCGGTTTTTTCCCTCTGGGTTCCATGGCGAATCGCCAGGGGCGCGTCATCGGCACGAATCTGGCCGGTGGAAATGCCGTGTTTCCGGGAGGGGTGGGCAGCTTTGTGGTGAAAACATTCGATATGGCCCTGGCGGGTGCGGGCCTGTCCGATGAAACCGCCAGAAAACAGGGATTTGATGCGGTTGGGATTCAAGTGTCCCAGTTTGACAGAGCCCATTTTTATCCGGAAAAGGAAATTATTTACCTTGAGCTCGTGGTGGACCGGAAAACGCGCCGGGTCTTGGGCATTCAGGGCTTCGGCGGGCAGAACAGCGGCATGTTCGCCCGGGTCAACGCGGTGGCCACGATTCTTCAATACCACCCCACGGTGGAGGCCGTCAGTAATCTGGAGATAGCCTATTCGCCCCCGTTCGCCTCAGCCATGGATATTGTTAACGCCCTGGGCAATGCCGCCGAAAACTTTTTGGACGGCCGGTATGCGCCCATGACTTTCGAAGAGTTTGAGGCATGCTGGCAACATCGCGGCCAAAACGATTGCCTGTTTCTGGACTGCCGGGCCTATGGCGATGCCAAAGTGTTTGAGGCAAAATATCCGGAAAGCTGGAAAAGCATTCCTCACAATGAACTGATGCAGCGAATGGATGAAGTGCCCAGGGATAAAAAACTGATTCTGGTCTGCAATACCGGGGTTCGTTCCTATGAGGCGCAGATCAATCTGCGGGCCAAAGGCTTTGACGATACGGTCAGTGTCGGAGCCGGTGTCGCTTCCCTCAAGCAATGCGGAATGAACTTTGAAACGGAGTAAATCGGAATTTTCAGCATCCGGCGTTCACCAATCGGACGATAGAAAGAAATGTATCAAGGGTGAACGTTGGATGCCTTTCCGGCCGGCGCAGGCCGTAATCCCGTTTGTTCACGGCACAGCCTGCCGATAACATCGCAGATCGCTCTGCGCCGGGTTTTGAAGCATTTTTCCGTAAATCCCTGTTGCCAGGAAAGGCTCGCCAGACTGTCCGAGACCACCAGTACGGCGCCGACTTCCACGTCACGGAATTTCCCCACGGTAAAAAGCGCGGATAATTCCATCTCCACCGCCAGCGTGTGTTGTCGTTGAAAATGGATG
This sequence comes from Desulfobacterales bacterium, assembly GCA_034003325.1. Lineage (NCBI taxonomy): Bacteria > Pseudomonadati > Thermodesulfobacteriota > Desulfobacteria > Desulfobacterales > Desulfobacterales bacterium. Next base: position 14,656 of record JAVEYW010000015.1, on the reverse strand, counting down.
ACGCGATCGCGTGTTTCTCGATAAATGGCGTCCGTGGTCCAGATGGCGCCGGTGTGAAAGGGGATCTCTTGTTGGGTGAGCTGCTGAGTGATGAATCCGGTAACCCGGTTTCCCGGAAATACGGTGTCGCCGGTTTTCATTCGGTAGTGCAGGGAGGTGCCTTCATCGATCACGGCGGCGGTGGGGACGATGACGTCGCCGATGTTCACCTTCGGAGAGATGGCGCCGCACCAGCCGAGAAAGAGGATGGTTCGGGCGCCCCGGGCGATGAGGGTTTCAAGCAGAATCACGGCATAGGGCGCGCCGATGATCGGTCCGGTTAGGGCAAACGTTCTTGCCTCATTGGTATAAAGCCGGCTGGTGATCAACGATTTAAAGCCGGCTTTATTCAGGCCGGTACAACCGCACAGCGTCGTCAGATCCGGCAAGCTGCCGACCATTACGGCAAGGGAAGGCAGCGGCGGGCTGCCTTCGGGCGATTCCGGGTTAACGATGGCGGTCGTGTCGTTCAGCATGTCAAACGGATCACTCTGGGCCTGCCAGCGCGGACAGCTCATCCTTTACTTCATCAATGATCGTGTAAAACCACGACAAATCCTCAATGGACAAGCGGCCGGATTTCCGCTGGCTTTCCTCACCGTTTTTCTTGATGATGACGCGGGGGCCGATCTGCACCTTGGGTTCTCCATCTCCATATTGATTGATGGAAACCACCAAACCGGTTTCCTCACAGCGCCATTTTTTGAGCATTTTATCTTTTTCGGCATCGAACGGCATTATTTCCTCCTTCTCCGTTTACGTTGATAGTTTTGAAAAATCTGCAAACATGGCGAATAGATCCGAGATTTGGCCCAAAAGGGCCAGGCGGTTGGCGCGGATGGTTTCATCTTCCGCCATGACCATGACGCCGTCAAAAAAGGCATCGACCGCACCACGCAGGGAAGCGATTTGCCGCAGCGCCTCTTCAAAGCAATGGTTATTTAGGTTATCGGCGACTTGAGCACGAACCTTTTTGAATGCGTTCAAAAGATCCCCTTCGCAGGGGGCCTCGAAAAGCCCCTCATTCAGCGCGGCGCCGACAGCGGTATCCGATTTTTTGATGATATTGACCACGCGCTTGAAGGCGATGGCCAGGGGCTCGAAGTCGGGTTCGGCCTTTAATTTCTCAAGCGCGCGTACCCGGTTCCACACATTGGGAACATGGTCCACCGTCACGCTGGTGACCGCGGCGACCACATCCCTGGAGTAGCCTAAATCCGAGAGCAGGTGGGTCATGCGGCCGCTGAAAAAATCATACACCTTTTGCGCGGTTTCGGCGGAATTCTGATCGGCGGTGGAAGAGAAAAGGGCTGTTCCGGTTTGAATCAGCGCCATCAATGAAACGGAAACATTCCTTTCGAGCAGAATCTGAATGATGCCGATTGCCTGGCGGCGCAGGGCATAAGGATCCGCCGCGCCCGTGGGAATCAGACCCGCGCTGAAACATCCGCAGATGGTATCGATTTTATCCGCAATTGCCACAACGGCACCGGCAAGACTCTGGGGCAGGGCGCCGCCGGAATAGGTGGGCTGGTAGTGTTCCTCGATCGCGGTTGCCACGGCAGCAGGTTCACCGGCCGCCAGCGCGTACACGCGGCCCATGATGCCTTGCAATTTCGGAAATTCCCCCACGGTCTGACTCATCAGATCCGCCTTGCACAGAAAGGCAGCCCGAATCGCATGGGCGGCGGTTTCCGGCGGGCAGGGGAGTTGCGCGGTCAGGTATTCTGCAATTTTGCCGATGCGAACCACCTTATCGTACACCGAGCCGAGCTTTGCCTGAAAAAGCACGTTGTTAAGGCGCGAGACCCAGGTCTCAAGGGCTACGGCCCGGTCGGTGCGGTAAAAAAACCGGGCATCTTCAAGCCGAGCGCGCAGGACGCGCTCATGGCCTCTGACGGACAGCGCCACGTCCCTGGTTCGGGTGTTGTTGATGGCGATGAAATGCGGCATCAGGCTTCCGGAGGCATCAATTATCGCGAAGTATTTCTGGTGTTCCCGCATGGCGGTAATCAGTATTTCCCCGGGCAACTCCAGGTATCCGGCATCAAAATTACCCACCACCGGCAGGGGGCATTCCACGAGCTGCGTGACAATATCCAGCAGGGCTTCGTCCGGCAGCACGCGGCCGCCCACCTTTTCGGCGCAGCGCTGAATTTCGTCGATAATCCTGTTTTTACGCTCGGTGATATCCGCGATGACGTCCGCTTCTCTCAGAATATCCACATAGGCTTCCGGAGAAGGCACGGGTATTTGTTCCCGGCGCATGATGCTGTGGCCCCACGTCCAGGCGTCGCTTTGAAGACCGGCAAAAGAGAACGAGACCACTTTCGTACCAAAAAGGGCCAGAATAGAGTGAATGGGCCTGGCAAAGAGAACCTGCTTATCCGCCCATTTCATGGTCTTGGGAAAGGGAATGGCCGTGATGAGCTCCGGCAATATCGTTTCCAATAAGGTTTCGGTGGATTTTCCGGCATCGGCAGTCACGGCGCATAAGTATCGGCCTTTGGGTGTCTCGGTTACGCCGAGTTCCGCGACGCTTAGCCCCACTTTTTCAGCGAATTTTCGGGCTGCCATGGTGGGCTGCCCTGTTGCGTCAAAGGCGACTTTCTCCGGCGGCCCCATGACTTCCGTCGTGACCGGGGTTTGTTTTTCCGCCACATCCGCCACACTTACCGCAAGCCGCCTGGGCGTTCCGAAGGTGGTTGCCGCGCCGTGATCGATGCGTGCGCGTGTCAATTTTTTGAGCAAATTTTCCTGCAGCGCCTTTAACGCCGGCTCAATATACCCCGCCGGAATTTCCTCCGCGCCTATCTCGAATAATAACCGTTTCATGCCTACCCCTGCCGGCTTTGCCGGAAGCTAATAGCTAATAGCTGATAGCTGATAGCTGATAGCTGATAGCTAATAGCTGATAGCTGATAGCTGATAGCTGATAGCTGATAGCTGATAGCTGATAGCTGATAGCTAATAGCTGATAGCTGATAGCTAATAGCTGAAAGATGGTTGATGTAGCATTGCCAAAGATGCATGCTTTTGCTTGTATGTTAGACTCCATCGCCTTTTTCTCTGACCAACGGAAAGCCCATCTTCTCTCGCTGCTGAAGATATTTTTCCGCGCATAACCGCGCCATATTCCGGATTCTGGCGATATATCCGGTTCGCTCCGTGACGCTGATGGCCCCTCGTGCATCGAGCAGGTTAAAGGTGTGGGAGCACTTAAGGCAGTATTCATATGCTGGCACCACAAGGCCCGAATCGATCTGTTGCTTGGATTCAGCTTCATAGGCGTTAAAAAAACCAAGGAGTTTTTTCACGTCCGCCTTCTCAAAATTATAGGTCGATTGCTCCACTTCCTGCTGATGGTATACCTGGCCATAGGTGACCGAATCGTTCCATTTCAGATCATAGACATTATCGACGCCCTGTAAGTACATGGTGATACGCTCCAGACCGTAGGTGATTTCCACGGGAATCGGGGACAACTCGATGCTGCCCGCCAGTTGAAAATACGTAAACTGGGTGATCTCCATGCCATCCAGCCAGACCTCCCAGCCAAGCCCTGAGGCGCCCAGCGTGGGAGACTCCCAGTCATCCTCCACAAAGCGGATATCGTGGGCCAGCGGATCCACGCCCAGGGCTTTCAAGCTTTCCAAATACAATTGCTGGACATCCGTGGGGGAGGGCTTTAACATCACCTGAAACTGATAATAATGCTGCAACCGGTTGGGGTTTTCGCCGTAACGGCCATCCGTCGGGCGGCGGGAGGGTTGCACATAGGCGACCCGCCACGGCTCCGGACCGATGGCTTTGAGCAGGGTGGTCGGATGGAAGGTGCCGGCCCCCACTTCCAGATCGTAGGGCTGAACCAGCAAGCATCCTTTTTTGGACCAATAGGATTGCAGTGTTAAAATAACATCTTGAAAGTTCATTAATAAACCTCGTCATTTTCCGGGATGGCCGTGCAGCCCCCGGTTTCTATCATAACACCGCGCATGTCAATGCCCGCATCGAGCAGGCGGGCGTCTTGCCGGGCACCGGCAATCCGGTGCCATTCAGTGCGCAACCGGCGCATGCGCTCGGGTTCACCCAGCGCCCAGATACAACCGCCCGCGCCGGCGCCTGAAATTCTGGCGCCGCAACCGGTTTCAAGGGCCGCTGTTACCAGTTTGTTTCCGATATCATCCAAAACATCCGGTGTCATTTCTTTTCGAAGGGCCATCTCCCGGTTCATGGCGGCAACGGCCTCGTCCATATTCATGGTGCGTAAGGCCTGTTCAAACCGATGGACCAGCGTCACGATGCTTGCCCAGTTATCCCGCGTGTCTCCGGCCAGAAACTGCCGCACCCAGCGGGAATTGACATCCTTTGATTCATGCGGGATGCCGCAGTAGGCGACTAGCAGGCGTTTTTCCATCATGCCGGCCATTTCCGGCGCAAGGGCGCGCTGCTCGAAAAATGGGCCGTCCGGGCCATATCGCCAATACCAGGCATTGACACCGCCAAAGGCGGCCGCCAATTGGTCCTGAGTCCCGCAGGGAACCCCCGCCACGCTTTCCTCAATGGCGTGCGCCAATCGTGCGATTTGCGATGGATTCATTTGCGGCCGTTTTTCGATGGCGCAACAGGCCGCGTCAAACGCGGCGACCAGTGCCACGGCGGCTACGGACGAGCCCCCCAGCGCGCTTCTCGGGGGGGAGGTTGAGTCGATGTGCACATGCACTCCCTCCGCCCGGAAATAGCTTGCCACAGCAAAAATCAGCCCCATCGGATGATTAAAAGGCGCAGTATCCAACGGAAAGGCGGCGCTGTCAAACCCTTTTGAACTCACTTTGATTCGGCCCGTTTCATAGGGCTGCAGGCTGACGCTGGTTCGCAGGTTCAGTGCGATATTGACGGTGCAGGGGGAAAGGTGCCCCAAGGGCAGATAAAACGAGCGAATATCCAAGGTTCCGCCCATATCGATGCGGCAGGGCGCCGAAGCGCGGATCGGCGTGGATGTGAGGAAATGATGCAACGCGCCTTCTTGATAGTGAATAGGCATGGCTTATGACCTTATCTTATTTAAAAAGTCCAGGCTCTTGGGCCGTTTCCCCAAATGATGGGGCAAAAAGGTTTCCAAAAATGCCTGCCCCTCTTTGATGGCTTGGGGAAGGCAGCGGATTCGGGATACCTGATTCAGGGGAATCCGGTCCATCCACTGAAGCTGGCGGACCGTGCCCTTGGTGAGGTGAAGGCCCTCGGTGGTTGTTTTTTGACATTGGCTGCAGGTTAAGCGGCCTGTTTTAATGTTGAATGAAAGGTGATTGCCTTCCATATCGGTAATTTTTCGATTGCACGCCTGACAATCGGTCAGATTGGGCGCGAGACCTGCCAGGGACAGAAATTTCATCTGGAATGCCATCGAGAGCACCGGGGGGGGGATTTCCCCCCGGTTCAGCTCGATCAACGCATACCGAAGCAGGTGATAAAGGTGAATCTGCTGTTTGCCCTCTTCAGACCATTCATTGACGATTTCTGCCCAGTAGCCGGCTATCGCGGTTTTGGTGATATCCGCGGCCAGTTTCGGCAACCCTGCATCAAGAGAGGTCTCCCGAAGCAGGGGCAGGCGTCTGCCCGGTCCGGTGGCACAGACAATGTTCAGCAGGGAAAATAATTCCAGCATGCCGCCGAATCGTTTGACACTTTTTTTGGCGGACTTGGCGATGACGGGAATTTTACCCTCGGATCGGGTAAAAAAGGTTAGAATAAGATCATAATCGCCATATTCAACCCGGCGGAGCAGGACGGCAGGCGTGGAAAAATCCGGCATGGGCCTTAGATACCCATGAGCGCGGTGGCGATTGAGAAATAGGTAAAAACACTGATAATGTCCACCGCAGTCGTTACAAAGGGCCCCGTTGCGACCGCCGGATCGATTTTAATTCGCTCAAAGAGCATGGGAACCAGTGAGCCAACCAGGGCTGCAATGGACATCGAGCAGATCAGGGCCAGTCCCGCCGAAACAGCCACGATGTATGTGTTATAGCGAAATTGGGCGACGGTTGCGATGAAGAGTCCGTAAAGGGATCCGAGAAAAAATCCGATGGTCAGTTCCTTGCGGACCACCGACCAGATATCCCGAACATGCAGCCGGCCTGTGGCAAGCCCGCGGACGACAATCGTGGAGGATTGAGTGCCGATATTTCCGCCCATGCCGCCGATCACCGGAATAAAGGCCGCCAGATAGGCTATCTGTTTGATGCTGGCTTCGAAGTGGCCGATGACAAACGCGGCCAAAAGTCCGCCCAGGCAGCTCACAAATAGCCACGGCAACCGAATCCGCGTGCTTCGCAGGATGGATTTGGTTTCCACGAACTCCTCGCCGGCGCCGGCCATTTTCAAAATGTCCTCGGTGGCTTCCTTTCGAATAATGTCGATGACATCATCCACCGTGACAATACCCACCAATCGATGGTTTTCATCCACCACCGGAACGGCCAGAATGTCGTATCGGGCGACGATTTTGGCCACTTCTTCCTGGTCGGTGTCTGTTCGTACCGAAATCACGTCGGTGGTGATAAAGGATTTCAGGGGTGTTTCCGGCGGTACCACAACCAGTTGCCGAAGCGAGCTGACACCGACGAGTTTGCCGTATTCATCCACCGCATACAAATAGAAGGGCATTTCGACATCGGCGAATTCGGTCTGGAGGGAGGCAATGGCGTCACGGGCCGTGGTATCTTCTTTAAGCGCGATAAAGTCCGGTACCATGATACCGCCGGCGGTCTCATCATCATATTTGAGGAGCTTTTCGACTTCATCGGAGCCTTCCCGCTTCATTTTTTGAAGCAAGGCGTCCGATGTTTCCGGGGGCAACAGGGCAATGAGATCCGCGACGTCGTCATTGGGCATTTTTTCGAAAATTTCGACCACCTTGTCCAGATCGATGCCGTCAATGAGTTTCTGAAACGTATCCCGGTCGAGCATGCTGAGCAACAACCCTTGATCTTCAACATCATCTATCATATCAAATAGTTTGCGTTGATGTGCGACGGGCAGGGATTGAAAGGCGACCGACAGATCGGCAGCATGCGTTCGGTTGACGATTTTGCGAAGATGGTGAATGGCGTTGCGTCGTATCAGGCGGTTGATACTGTCTATCAGAATTCTGTTGAGATCTTTTTCCATAGGTCACCCGGCCGCTTTCGTGTAATAGAAAGTTTAAAAAGCGGAATTGCTCAATCCTACACGGATTATCGGCTCAAGGCAACCGCAGTGTCACCATTTGTCCCGGTTTTCCGTGAATCGGAAACGGCTTATGGTTGAATATCAAATTGACACCCGTGGCGTTTCCTATCAATAGGTTGATGCCGTGTTCGGCAGTAAATTCCAACCGGTCTCCTGCATTAATGGTATATTTTTTGGGCGTTTGCTCATCAATGATGAGCTTGACCCATGTTTCTTTCACCCCTGCAATCACCAGCGTATTCGTTGCCGTGACCGGGGCGGGTTGTTTTGGCTCGGGCGTCTCCGGAGCGATTACGGGCGCTTTTTCCCGTGCAGGCGTTGCAATGGCCGGCGCAATTGGCGGTGCTTCTTTTTTAATTGTGTCGGGCGCCGATGTCAGCCATACGGAGAAAAAGATCAGGCATGCCAGTGCCCCCAGTGAAACAGTCAGCCGTAGCCAAAGCCGTTTGCGCGAGCGAATCAAATCGGCTTCATATCGGGCGGTCTGAATGTGCAAATGGCAATTGGCCAGGTACCGCTGCACGGTCTCATCGGGGTTGGCGCCGATGAGCGTGGCATAAGCTTTTAAAAAGCCCTTCACAAATACCGGGTCGGGCAGCTTGTCGTGATCTTCGGTTTCAATCGCATTGAGCATGTCCGGTTTTATGCGGGTTTCAAAGGACACTCGCTTGATTGAAATGCCTTTTTCAAGGCGGAGCGCTTTCAAATATCGTCCGAAAGACATCGCATCGTAATCAATGTCTCTATTCTGTTTCACTTTATGTTCGATCATTGTCGTCTCCAGACGAAGAGCATCCGGCACCAACTGATAATATTCTCTAACGCCGAAGTTGAAATCAGCTTACCGCCTTGTGAGTATGTGTCATTTTATAAACGGACAAGGTCGCCTGGCCGGAAACGCCGATGATACGGATCAAACGGGTTCAAGCTATGAAGCCGCATTTATAGCGGCATTTAGATTAGTTGATTATTTTTATCTGTGCGTTTTTGCGCAGGGTTTCGAGCCAGTCTTGTTTTCTTTGTTTTACCGTTTCTCTTAACAGCTTTTCTCTTATTTCGTCCTTTTTTTCCGCCAAGGATACGGATTGCGTCTCAACTATATTTTCCAAATAGATGATCTGGTAGCCTTGCCCGGTTTCCAGAATGGGAGTGTATTGGCCGATGGCGAGATTTTCAACCGCTTCTTTGAGCGCCGGCGCGAGATCTTCGAGATTAAACAGTCCCAGTTCCCCTTCTGCGACGGCATATTTCCGATCCGCATGCCGTTTCACCACTTCGACAAAGGGTTCTCCTGCCTTCAGTGCGAGCATCGCCGCTTCCATTCTCTTGTACGCGGTTGTTTTTTCCTCGGCGGGTGCATAGGCCGGTGCATCCATCATGAGGTGTCGCAAATGGTATTGCCGCGCGCCTTTATATTCATCCGCATGCTGCGCATAATAGGCTTTGATATCGTCTTCGGACACGACAATTCGGGAGGTCACTTCCAGGTTCTCGATTCGGTTCAACAGGATTTGCTCCCTGTAATTATTTCGAAATTCAGCCATGGAGAGGCCCTGGTTTTGCAAGGCGCTTCGAAGCCTTTCATCGGTGAGTTTATTGGCTTCTTTCATGCGCTCGACAGCGGCGTCCACCTCCTTGTCGCTAACGGTGATTTCATATTTGGTGCTTGCCTGAAGCATCAGTTTTTGATCTATGAGCATACTTAAAAGCCTTTGGCGTTGATCAAAAATTATTTCGTTTATCTTTTCGGGTGGTTGTCCGGACTGCAGCAGTTCCGCCACCAATGGCGCCAACATTTCGTTAATATCCTGATGCACAATAATGTCACCGTTGACCACGGCAACGATTCGATCCACCACCTGAGGCTGAGCCGAAAGTGCCGGTGATGCGGTGAAAAGTATGCTGATACAAGTCACGGCCCTGAAGAATCGGCGGGCCATGGTGCGGATGGGATGGGATGATTTGCTTCCAATCATGTTGCAGTCCATTTATCCTGGTAAAATAGCCGGTTGCAACGAAATAAATTCGCTGATAACCGGCTGAGGTGAACCCCCGTTTTTTCCCCGCCGTGGTCTTGACGGCACGGAATTTAAAAACATACGGATAGTTAAAGTGCTCAGGCGTTAACATGTTGCATGATTTCTTTCAAGATGTTTTTAGTCTGCGCCAGAAGGCTCGTAGGCGGGCCGGTGGACAGATGCACCCGCAAGCCCTGCTCCGGCGTGAACCGATACATGTTCGGGGATTTGGTGACCAAATCGACGAGCGCAAAGGGGCGTTTCTGGTGGGGTTCGGAAAAGCTCAACACCAGATTGAATCCGCTCAGATCAAGCCGTCGCACACCGGCCTTGATGCAAAGCACGCGAAGCAGAATCTTAAGCAGCAGGTTGGCCGCTTCGGGGGGCAGCGTACCGAATCGATCGGTCAGTTCGGATTTAAAATCAGAGAGTTCCTTTACTTCGGTGAGTCTTGAAAGACGCCGGTAAAGGGCCAGACGCTGATCGATATGGGGAATATAATTTTCCGGAAGAAAGGCGGATACCGTGATGTTGATCTCTGGCTCCAGCGCCTCGATGACCGGCTCGCCTTTCATCTCGCTGATCGAATTTTCCATGAGTTGAAGGAACATATCGTACCCCACGGCGGCAATATGGCCGGACTGGGATGCCCCCAGAATCGTGCCGCCGCCGCGGATTTTAAGGTCATTCATGGCGATCTGAAACCCGGAGCCCAAATCGCTGTGTTCCATGAGCACCTTGAGGCGTTTCTGGGCATCGACGGTTATGGTGCTGTCCCTGGGAATAAAGAGATAGGCATAAGCTTGTTCGTCGGATCTTCCCACCCGGCCGCGCAATTGATAGATTTGCGCCAGACCGAAACGGTCCGCCCGATTAATCAAAATCGTGTTGGCGGTGCCGATATCAAGCCCGGATTCAATGATGGTGGTGCAGACCAGAATATCGATGTGGTGGTTTAGAAAATCGAGCATCACTTTTTCAAGCGCGCCTTCGGGCATGCGGCCGTGAGCGATGCCGAGACGCGCTTGTGGCACCAGTTTTTGAATGTGCGTCGCCATGGCGTCGATATCGGAAATGTGGTTATGCACGAAAAACACCTGGCCGTCTCGGTCGAGCTCTTTTTGAACGGCTTCGGTGATGGTGACATCGTCGGGTTCGCAGATGTAGGTCACAATGGGGTGGCGTTGCTCGGGTGGTGTGGAAATAATGCTGATGTCGCGCACCCCCATCATCGATAAGTGCAACGTCCGGGGAATGGGCGTGGCGGTCAGGGCCAGCACATCCACGGTATGCCGCAGTTTTTTCAGTTTTTCCTTGTGTGTGACGCCGAATCGTTGCTCTTCATCCAGGATGATCAGTCCGATATCTTTAAAGGATACATCCTTGGACAACAACCGGTGCGTACCGATAATGATATCGATCTTGCCCGTCTTTAGATTCTCGATGATGGCTCGTTGTTCTTTGGGGGATCGGAACCGGCTTAAGCATTCCACAAAAAAGGGATAGCGTGCGAATCGTTCCGAGAAAGATTTAAAATGCTGTTCCGCCAGCACCGTGGTCGGGACGAGAACCGCCACTTGCTTGCCGCTGTTGGCGGCCAGAAAGGCGGCGCGAAGCGCTACCTCGGTTTTTCCGTATCCCACATCGCCGCAAACTAGCCGGTCCATGGGCTGCTCCCGGCCCATGTCCGCGAGAACGACATCGATGGCTTTCATCTGATCAGCGGTTTCTTCATAGGGAAAGGCCGTTTCAAATTCTCTAAAGGAGCGGTCAACGGCCGTAAAGGCAGTGCCTTTTTCCACCTTTCGCGCGGCATAGAGCTTGAGCAGTTCGCCGGCGATCTTTTCTGTGGAACGCTTGACCTTTTCCCTGATTTTCTCCCAGGTTTTTCCGCCCAGCTTGTCCAGGACCGGCGTGATGCTGTCCACACCCATGTATTTTTGAATCATATTCATGCGATCTACCGGAAGATAGAGCTTATCCGCATCCCGGTAGGTGATGAGAATAAAATCATTGGTGTTGCCTTCCAGCGTCAGCTTGGTGAGCCCTTCATATTGCCCGATGCCGTGGCTTTGATGAACCACAAGATCGCCTTGCTTTAAGTCTGCCAGTTCCAGCAACTGGGTTCCGGAAGCCGCTTTAATGGCTTTTTGCCGCCGATACGCGCCGCCGAAAATTTCTTCATCGGTGATCGCGGCCAGTCCGGCTTCCGGCCAGACGAAACCCGCGGATAGCCGGCCGATGCAGACGATTGCCCGCCTTGAAGGTCGGTCCGGTTCCGGATATCCGGCATGGCATTCCGGATCAATTCCGTAGGGCGATATCAAGGCGCACAGCCGGTCAGCCTGGGACCGGCTGCGGCATACGAGCAAGGTGTCCAGGCCGGCATTTCGATGCGTGTGTATCCACTCGATCAGTGGTTCAAATAGATGCTCCCGGTCGCGCATGGCTTTCAGTGCAAGACGAAGATTGCCCGTGTCTTCGATACGAAAATGAAATTGCGATTCACCGGGCGGGTAGGACGGCGCACCGGCCCCGGCAGGTGCGGCGGCAACGGCCAGGGTGTCCATGGTCAAAGCGCCTCTTTCCGAGATCAGGGCAATAGCCTCCTGTCGGGAAATATACATGGATTCGAGCGGGACACATAGCCTGCGTTCTTCAAGGGCCTTTTGATAATGAGCCTGCGCCCGACGCGTCAACTCTTCGGCGGCATCCTTAAGGGCGTTGGGCGCCAATGAAATGAAAAGCGTATCAGGAGGCGCATAGTTAAATAAGGTGTCCAACTCCGGGAAAAACATCGGTGTCAGGCTTTCGATGCCCGGAAAAATGCCTTCGGCTTTAATCCGGTCCACCAGGGCGCGGATTTGGGTGACCGGCAGGTGCTGATCCGCGCCGAGTTGCCGAATGCGTTGAAACACCTGATCCAGATTTTCTTTTTTCAGAACGAGTTCGCGTGCCGGTAAAATGACGGCCTCATCGATGGGTCGAATTGTGCGCTGCGTGGCCGCGGAAAAAAACCGGATGGAATCCACCATATCCCCGAAAAACTCGATTCGCAGCGGATCCGAATACAGCGGCGAGAAAACATCCAATATGCCGCCTCGAATACAATAATCTCCGGGTTCTTCCACGATCATGGCGCGGGTGTAGCCGCCGGCGTTCAGCTTGGATACCAGGCGGTCGCGCTCGAGGGCTTCATTGGTCATGAGTAGCTCGGCAAAATTCACCAACTCGGCTTTGGGGAGAATCCGTTGCAAGAGCGCTCCGACCGTGGTGACGACCATGAGCGGCTTGTCGGATACGCTGAGGTGGTATAGCGTGGCGATGCGCTGGGCTGCCGTTTCGTTATGATAGGATAAATACTGGGACGGCAAAATATTATAGGCCGGAAAATAAAGGGGCGTCGCTTCTTTGTCGCCTGTAAAAAACATGATGTCCGAAATGAATTGCTCCGCCTGCTTGGCCGTGGGGGCAATGACGATGATTGGCCGGTGGGCGGTTCCATAAACCAGGGAAGTTAGATAGGCTCGTTCCGCCCCCCCCATTCCGACGCAATGAATACCGCCGCGGTTTTTCTTCACGGTTTCCAGCAGGGATTGAACCGAATGATTTTCTTGTTTTTGGCTGTAATACAAAAGCGATAGTCCCCCAGTGACGCCGGTGTCGTTCAGGTGACGGCGAAACTGAACAGAGTCACCGGCCCGATAGTGACCTCTGAGATATCCGCCAAATGAGATTCCGTCAAGTGCGTATCAATCCAGGTACCAATCCGAGTCATCTTTCTTTCAAAATGTCCCGATAGATTCATCAAAAAACTTGACCAATGGATGTCAATAATTTATATCACCAAACACTTACCGCGCCCAAGAAGCCACCCAAAAACAATATTACCGTATTTAATGGTGCTGACGAATTGTCCACCCGCTATCGGCTTAACTTCAGGTCCCCTATCAGAAACATGCACGAAAGAGCGTGCATTATTGACGAAGGTTGTCGGCTGCCAAGCTATCCAGCAGTCCAACCGCCCAGCATTCGGCTTTGCCGGGTTGGGTTAATACAGACAAAACCAAGAAGCTATAGTGCACTAGCATTTAAACGGTATCGTGATGGTGGGCTGACATCTCTTGTTCTTATAAAGGTCGCCACACCAGGTAAATTAAACAAAATCACATGAAGAAACAACTCGTTATTAGCGCTTGAACGATTATGGCATACCATTTGCTATCGATTTGAAGGATGATCTTTTTTCGGTTTTTCACTTTCGGCGGCGAGGCCTGCGATGAAGGTGGCGTATCGCCCATGGCCGGAACGGACAAACTGGGGCCGACAGCGGTGCTGCGGTTCATCGCCAAACGCTTCACTTTTGATAGATAGCCTCCAATAATTTGGATGGGAATGGGAAAGCCAACGGCCCATTGGAGGGACGGATGGCTTACGGAGCGGGCTTTCAGAATGAATTCCTTGGCAGGCGTGGGTGTAGCGCGCAAGATATTAGTGGCATATTTTTTGCTGGTTATTTTATGAATCTGGTTCTGTTAATGCCCATGGATCAATAATTTGATACTCTTTCTTAAGACACATAATAATAACAATCAATGATGCCCGTATGTCAACTCAAAGCGTAGCTGAAAACCAACACACATCTTTTTTTTAGCAATGTCCTCACCTTGAAGCATTATGAGGGGCAGATGTTTCGATTATCACGTTACGAGAAGGAAAAATCCGGCCCCCCGCCGCCGATTGCCTTCTTCCTGTTCCCTTTGTATGATGAACTTTAAGCTGCTGTATCCGTAGCCCAATTTATGCCGATGAAAGTACCGGCCTATTTAACGGAATAGCAGAATGTTCTTCATTTCGCTTGCTCATAATCCATGATGATTGACGTTAACGAAGGTACAGAGACAAAGAAAAGGAAAACAGTATGAATTTTATTATCTTTGGGGAAAGTTGTAAAAAACGGTTGCGCTTGATTGTTGTTGTCGCTGGTATGCTTTGCTGTTGTTTCCAGCCCGCGCAGGTCAGTGCGCTGCAGTTGTATCAGAGTGATGATTTTACCGCCAGCTTTGACACCACCTTGTCTTATAGCTTGCAGTATCGTGTTCAGGATCAGGATGAATCCATCATCGATATTTCGGCCGGCGGCACCAATGTCAACCCGAATTGGGATGACGGCAATCTGAACTATGACAAGGGCATTTTCAATAACATGTTCAAGATTATTTCCGACCTTGAGCTGAAGAGCAAACATTTCGGCGCGTTTGCGAGAGGTACGGCGTTTTATGATTTTGAAAACGAGGACGGCAGCCGGGAACGATATGAGTTGAGCGACGATGCCAAGGAACTGGTCGGCTCCGATGTAAAGCTTTTGG